>NZ_CAKLCM010000001.1:0-300000 GCF_921292975.1 Vibrio hippocampi | reverse complement strand
TGCATCACTGCCGCCGACAGAAATCCCTCACCAAAGCTGCCTCCTTGCATCACTGATGACGCCCCTCCTGCAACACCATGAGCTACTGCTTTGCTTACCATTTGTTCAATCCCACTCGGATTGAACTCATGTAAAGCACCAAACATCGCACCTGATATTCCGCCGATCAACGCTGATTTAAAAGAGCGCCCGGCAATAGCTCCCCCAATAGCACCAGCGACAAATCCCACCATTATCGCTTGCGCTGCTGTTAACGAAGCGACACCAAGCAAGAACGGCGCTGCATATGGGGCAATAATACTGATCGCTATTGTCGCTATAATACGCCAGTAATCTTTAATAAAGTTTCCTATTTGCTTGAATACCCGTCCTATCTCTTTAAAAACTTTCTTCAAAAAGTGTCCCGATGGATCGGTGTATTTCATCGGATTGTTATGCACATAGCTATAGCGATTAAAAGATTGACTATCGCTTGGAGAGGGGACAAAGCTGTCTGCACTAATAAAGCGTGCTAATGTGGCGTCGTAAAGTCGACCATTCATATGGATAAGATCGACTTCATCTAGTTGCTCGTGTCCGGTATAGCCTCTATTTGTAAATAATGCTTGTTCAATAAATGACGTACCTTTATCCCACTCAAAAGCACGCTCTTTACCCCATGCGTCATAGCTTTTTCTCTCGACTATATTTCCCCAAATATCGGTAATAAGATCGTGAGAACCTAATGCATCGCTGTGAGTAAAGCGGATTTGTCGATCAAATGAGGCTGTTTGTCCCTTGGCATTTGATTTTTTACGATCGATATTGACCGCAATAAGTTTACCTCCGACATTGATAAACTGCTTATGCTCTACTTCACCGTTGGCAAGATCAATCCGCTCATAGTCTTTACCTAAATACCACGTTTTATCACCCAGTTGATTTTGTTTTAGATAACGTTGGCGATTTTCATCATAAGAAAAGCGGACCCACTGACTCCCTTTGCTAATTTTTATCGGCTTATTAAAGCCATTCCAGCTTATTGTTCTACCATCTCCTGACAACATATTTCCATTATCATCATAGGTATAGATTTTGGTGCCTGCTTTAGTAACGGCATGACGATGTTTACTATCGGTATATTGATAAGCACCAACGTCGGTTTTAAATGCAATATTACCGGCTTTGTTATAGTTAACCCGATAAGACTTATTGAATAATGGATTTGAGGTGTGGTGATCACCCAGTGCTGTTAACGTGTTATTGGTAAGGCGATTAAGGTGATCATATTGATATCTATCTTGAATATGATTAACTAGATCACGCCGTTCACGAACATTATCCATTCGGTCATAAACATAATGCAGTTGACGAAGCGTTTGCCCTCCTGACTGCGTGTTAATGCTCAGCAGTTGCCCTGTGCCTTCATGATAATCGTAAACATTTGACAATCCGTTACCATAAAGTTCAGAGCGAACTCGACCTTCTGCATCTAATCCATTGATGCGCCAATAATAGATCTTACCCTTTGCAAGCTCAGCGGATGGTAATACTCTAAGGTTATAGTACTCCTTAAGACTGTCGCTCCTCATCGCTTTGTAACGATCCGCAATTAACTGTGTTTGTTTGGATAGGGTGACTAACTGCTCTGCTGCATCAACATAGCTGTGTGCTTGTTGGTGTAGGTTGTTTTGTACATACTCTAACCTCTGGATCTCTTGCGCATATAGTCTAAGTTTTTCAAACGCACTCAGTGTTGGATCATCATAAATTTCTGGAATATCATCAATCACCTCTTGACCAATGATCATACCTTGACCATTGAGTCGGTCATAAAACACTTGTCGTTCTTTCTGAGTTAGTTGTGCTTGCACATGCTGCCACTCTTCTAAACTGACCTTACTCAAGGCGTTACCCTCAAGCTTTAGGTGAAACTTAGCGGGCATGCTACTGATCAATAAAGGTTGGTTTGGAATAACAATGATCGTATCGGGTATCTGTAAGTATTGAACTCCATTCCAGTGCTCATGGACTGTTAATGCCTTACCTGCTGCTGCTGTGTAAATGTCTGCGCTATCTTCCGAGACATTCATAGTTTGACTGATTAATTGCTGATAAATCTCTATACGTTTATCATAAAATTTGAGCTGTTCAACAAGATCATTTGCTCGAGATAAATAGCGTGTCGCTCGTTCGACTGCCTCGATCAACAAAGGCTGAATAACACTGCGATATTCAGCCTCTGAGAACTGCACCGATATTTGCGATTTATTGCCCCAAATTCCTTTGGTAACACCGGTAAAGTAGTCATAGTCATAATTGAGTTCAAAGCTATTTGGTCGTTTTTCTTGAGTAACTTGTCCGTATTTATTATAGGTAAATGATCGGGTAAAAGTATGTTTGGCAGTAATCAGTTGTTCACGAGAAAGTTGCCCTACGCTATCAAAAGTACGATTCTTGATCGTCTCCGGGGTTTGTGTTCTCAACAGCGCCCCGTTCCATTTATTGTTGCCGTAACTATCATAAAACCACTGCGAGGTATTCGTGGTCACTTTTCCATTATTGTCTTTCGTTTCTACCGTTTTAGATACCGTGCGACCCAGCTTGTCGTAGTGGGTTTGAGTTGTTTGCCCTTTTGCGTCTGTCTGCGAAATCAACTCGCCAAAGCCATTGTAGGTATAACGCCACTGTCCGAGATCTGGGTCATCAGTGAACTCTTTATTACCAAGGACATCATACCTATTGGTAATAATCGCTCCGTCCGCTCCTTTAGCCCGGATGAGTTTACCTGTTGGTGAATAACTTTTTTCCAGACTCGCACCATGAGGCTGTGCGACTTTGATTTCCCAACCTTTGGCATTGAAATAGGTGGTCGTCACTTTGTCTAATGCATCAAATTGTTTGACCCAATTTGCGCCGTATTGATAGCGAATAAGTGAGTGCTTTTCTCCCGCAGGCCCTGGCTCAGAAATTGAAATAACCCTACCAAGTTCGTCATAGTTTGTTATCGAAAATTGCGGAGTTTCATCTGCAAAATATGGACGAGAAACTTTGTATAACTGAGCTTTACTATTGTAAATACTGTCTTTCAAAATCCAACGATAATTGAGCCCCAAATGAGCCGTTCGTAGCTCACGTTGTAAGCTATCGTAATAGACAATCTGGTTCCCCATCCCCAAGCCTCGTGTATTGGTAATCACGCAATACACAGCATGCTGAGGCTTATGAATACATTGGCTCCGATTAATAGGATGGTATTGAATGCTAGTATCATTAAATCCGACCTTGGCTTGCACTCTTGATTTAACAACTCGACCAAACCCATCTCGTTCAGTAATAGTTTTTAGATTATTGATATCATTTGCAGTGCTTAATCCTGTATAGCGATCAGTCACTATCGAAGATTTGAATCCCAACGCATTGGTACTGGACTGGCTAACAGAATCTCCCGAGTAGGTAAGTAGCATTGCGCCTCTGCGCGTCTGTGTCCCTTGACCATTCCATGCTGTCGTGCGCGTGCCAACAATGACACCTTCAGCATTTCTCGTATACACTTTAGTCACTGACAGCTTATGATCAGGTTCAATTACCTCATCAACTAAATATCCAGTATTTGAGTCATAGGAGAAACTAGACTGTCTAGCAGACTTCGCTCCGTCAGGTGCGGTATGAATAACCCTGGATGAAGTCAAGCGTCCAAGCAACCATTGAGACTCATCGTTATCATATTGGTTGTGAGTTTCAGTAATAAAGGTTTCTGATCTTCCCGACACTGGATTTACTGAAGTCGTGCTAACAGAGGTAAGTCCCACATTACCAAAGGAATCTATTTGCTGATTCTGTGTCGTAACGCTGGAAAGAAGTCGACCATTCAAATCGTAACTAGTGTCTATTTGTTTATCGACATAAACTGCATAACGAACAGAAGTTGGCGAATATTCATACTGTAATCCCAATGGTCCTGTATCGGTATTACTTGGGATAATGTAGGTCGAGGTTGGGGTTCTAAGAACTTTGTCAAGTACTGCTGATTGCTCAACGCTTACTTTTGTATAAGTCGCGATAAAAATCTTGCCTTCGACAAAATTGATATTCGAATAAATTCCCGCTTTATTTTCCAGAAGATAGTACTTTTCAAGTTCTAGTTTGTTATTTGATATCGAACCATCAATTTTATCTATAGGCTTAATGTAGGTTTTTCCTTTATATCGATACTCTTCCACCACCCCTGTTATCGGAAGTTGAGCTTGCTCATTTAAGATCGTCTGAATGTCGTAGGCATGTTTATTGGCTTTCCCACTCTGTCCGAACCTTGTTACGTCATAGGTTAAGATCGTTTGATTGAGCAATTTAGCGGTGGAGAAATTCCATTTATCACCATTAAGTTGCTCCATATCTAAAAGATACTCTTTACTTTTAGAGAGCGATTGAGTGAAAGGATAGTCTGTACGGTAGAAGATCTCTCGTCCTCGACCAATATTATCCTCATCACGATATTCTCGTTGCTTTATCCATGCAAAGCCGGAATGTCCCTCTCCATGGAGATGATAACGAGTGGGACCATAGAAAAATTCGGTATAAGCTTTTCCACCTACGCCATTGTCTGACACCATTTTAGAAACAAGTAATGCATTTTTGTTACCTGAAACGTATGGGTGTTTTAACTCTGTCGACCATTGAGGTTTACCAATATTTTTATGACGATCGTATTCCACTTGCGAAGTGAACCCTAGACCATTTGTCACAGCTTTCAACAATGAAGGCGAATATAATTCGGTATGGATATTTTGGCAGTCTAGTGCGCTACTGCTTCCTGAGGTTGCATTAACATTGCGGCAATACTCTATTTCACCATCACCATTTAGATCCATAAACCATCGACGACTGCCAGTCCCCGCTTGCGTGGAACCACTTTCGCTGAGTGAAAACACTGATGTTTCTCCAGTCATCGTAGTACAATGCATGGTTCCACTGATTAGGCGACAAAATTCCAATTGACCGTCTTTATTAGTATCCAGCCACCAATGGCTTTGGCTATCACCCCAATTCCCTTGCCAATCGCTTCCTCCGACCAATACAATATCAGCATCAAAACGGTCAATATCACCCAAAGATCCTAAGGAACAAGTTATATTGCTACCTGTGCCTGACTTATTCCCAGTATTGCGGCAATAGTCAGTTGCACCATCACCATTAACATCTACCCACCATCGACGAGTGTCATAACCACGACCACCAACCCACCATCGCCAACCTAAATCTGTAATCGACAATTTTTCATCTTTTGAACCAATTACTTGCCCCGCATTAAAACGAGTACAAGTGAGCTCAGCATTCCTACTTCTATCAGTCGCTCGACAAAAGTCTTGGAATCCGTTCCCATCAATGTCAGCCCACCACATATAGTCATCTGGAGCTAACTCTAATCGTGGGTAAATATATATATCGTTTAACTTACGTCCATCAGTGTTTTCGTTGCATACTAATGAGTCGTTACCTGTAATTCGACATAAATCAGGCAATCCATTACCAGTAAAATCAAATACCCACGTTTTTTGGACACTCTTAGGCAAATAATCGACAGCGATTTTGGTATTAACCTGCTGACCATTCGAACGAAACTCAGTACAAACAAACTGACCACTGTTAATTCGGCATAACTGATCTCTCCCATCACCATTAAAGTCTGTCCACCCCCACCAATAGGACTTATTTATCGCTGGAGATAATAAAAACTCATGTGTATTTGCACCTCCTTGTTGACCAAAATTAAACTGGCACTCTATCTTGTTATTCGCTGACACGCGACAATAGTCAATATTTTGGTCACCCGTTGCATCAATAAAACCATTTCCTGACTGCCCACCAATATCTACTCCCCATTTAGGGATTAGATGGCGAGAATAACTATCAAATGGGCGTTCACTAAGCCACTCGAATTTTGTCTCTGGTAGACAAGCCCCTTTTTTATCACAATACGTAATACCCGAAATCAACTGCCCTGTCACTGATGTAACATCATCAGAACTTTTGCCTTTCCTTCTGATTTTATAGTAATTTTTTATTTTACCATTTAACTTAATCTGAATTTTATCAAGTAATTTATTGCTTTTACGTATATTGTTATTAGTTCTATTAAAATAACTGACATATTTACCATTAAGACCAGAATACAAACGATAAACAAACACTAATTCATATTGGTCATAAGTTATCCTTTCAATCTGAGCATTATTATTGTAATAATACTCAATGCTATTTTTTCCTGTTCGGTCATCAATTTTCGTCAACAGCCATAAGTTATTATCAAATTTTTTACCATAAGTTAAAACATCACCAGATTTGGTGAATATTTTGAAGTAGCTATCATCAGATGAAGCATTATTATTTAAAATAATATGACTAAAGTTATCAATGTGTGGGCGATACTCTGCACCATCCAATCCGTTACTGCCTTTAGATAACATTAATCTAGTGCCATCCAGACAAAAGTTATCATTTAATGCATTGTTTGGTGCTTGACTATAGCCATCAATCGAAATTTGCATGCCACATCGGCTAATGGCAGATAAGCCAGAAATAGAGAAACCTGAACCCACTATGCCTGAAGCAGGGTTTTGACTTGAGTATATAAGACCAAGTTGCGGTGTGTTCCCACCTCTACCCTCTGGAAGTTCAATGGGTATTTGGTATTGAGATACACCATGCTGGACAACTAATTCACCGGGGAGTGTGCCTACTTGAGAAGACACAAAATTTGAGAATAATGCAGTATATACAAAGATTAGAATACGTATCATATTGTGCCCATCCTTACAAATCCCATACGGTATAAGTGGAGTTCTATTCCTCAATTGTTCACACTCTTTGCATAGTGTGGACATTAATGGATCGTTACTTAATACCTTCTTCTAGATTACTTATTCTCTCTTCCACCATTTTAATTCTTTCAACTACATCATCACCTTGATGTAATGTATCCCATGGAATTTCATCCACATTGTGATTCAACAATTCTTTACGTAATTTAACTATAGGTGCTTGCGAGTTAAGTTTATCCACTGAATAGTCATCATAGTAAACATCACTGGAGTTAGCATTGGTATCACTGTGAATTAACAATCTCTTATTATTCCAGATAAAATAATTCACCATTAACAACAGAATTAAGAATGCCGCTATAATAAAAGCCAGTTTTTTCCTTTGAAAGATAATCATAGCTTCTCCTAAAAATGTGACCAAACCAGTTTCAAACTAACGAAAAGTATTGTCAACCGCAGCATGTCACATTTAATTTAAATTAAGAATCCCACGCTATATTTTAATTTAAATTAATTTCTTAACCTTTTTCTACAACTATATTACTCTTCCTAATACCTGTTAAAAGTTCCGTCACTGTTTGTTATTACTATTGATTGATAATTTAAATTAAGGTGGGAATATTATGTTAAAGGCAATTCAGATATTAGGCTTGTTAGTTACGACTGTTATAAGCTTCAATAGCTTTGCTAGTTCTTGGGCTCCAAGTGGTAGCAACTGGTACGGTCCTTACACGATTAGTAAAGTTACTACATATATCAAAGATAGCTACAGAACGATGATTCACGTTGAAGAGACTCCTAATACGACATGCAGTACTACTAACCGAAAAAAAATGGCAACGTTATCGAACAGTAGCAGTAGCAGAACTCAACCGATTTTCTCTGCTGCCTCAAGCGCACAGGCACAACAGAAGAAAGTTATGTTATTGTTAGGTGGCAGTTGCAACGCTAGTCTCGGATTATCGATTTATGGCGTAGAGATACTATCCGAATAATTTACCATTTTTAGTTAGCACAGTACCAATTAACCATTAAACCAATTCAATGAATTTAAAAGGTAGTGTGCGTACCACTCTCTAGGTCCTGGCAATCAATAAGTTTACTTCACTGACCAAACCAACCTACCCATCTTTTGACCTAAAGCAAAACTCCCCGAAAAACACTTCTCGACATTCAAAAAATTCCATCTCACTCTAAGTTGCTATTTGCCGATTCAATTAAGCTAAGCTGAGTGCTTACTTTTAGGGCTATAACGTTTATGGCAAAAATTAATTTCAGCGTGTTATTAAAGCTTTTGATCTGTTTTGCTATCCCACTTTTGGTGCTAGCGCTGCCGAGTAGCGCGATTCCGATTGATGATTTAACGCTGATCCAACATCGGTTACTGGCGATTTTTTTGCTCGCGGCGCTACTTTGGGTATTAGAGCCTGTTCCCGTGTTTGCTACCTCGATTTTAATCATTGCGCTTGAATTAGTGATGATTTCAGACAAAGGCTTATTGCACTTTAGGGCATCGCCTGACAGCCAACCTCTTGGCGCACTTATCCCTTATACCGATATTCTTGCTGCCTTCTCATCACCGATTATTATTCTCTTTATGGGGGGCTTTGCATTGGCGATTGCCGCCTCAAAGTATGAACTAGACAACAACCTCGCCCGAGTTTTACTTAAGCCATTTGGTCACCAACCCAAATTTATCATGTTGGGTCTTATGCTCATCACTGCGGTGTTTTCCATGTTTATGTCTAACACGGCAACGACCGTTATGATGCTGGCGCTGCTTGGACCTATTGTTGCTTCCGCACCAAAAGGCGATCTCGGTATCAAAGCCTTAGTGTTGTGTATCCCTATTGCGGCGAATACGGGGGGCATTGCGACACCTATCGGTACGCCGCCCAATGCCATTGCATTGCAATACCTCACCGGAGAGAACGCCATCACCTTTTTGGAATGGATGATGATGGGGTTGCCTTTTGTTATTGTGCAACTCGCCATTGCCTGGATACTGCTACAAAAACTTTTTCCCTGTTCCCAGCAAAGCCTCACCCTCAAGCTAGGCGGAGCCTTTCAAACTAACTGGCGTGCGCTCGTGGTCTACGTCACCTTTGCTGCAACGATTTTACTGTGGATGACGACTCAGCTGCATGGCATGAACACCTATGTGGTTTCTGTCGTCCCATTGGCGGTCTTCACTCTTACCGGCATTATGGGTAAAGAGGAACTTAAACTGATTAACTGGGATGTGCTGTGGCTCGTTGCCGGTGGTATTGCGATTGGTATCGGGCTTGATAAAACCGGACTGGCCGTCGCATTAGCTCACGCGATAGATTATGACATGCTCAGTCCTATTGCCGTTTTGCTAACCTTATCCATCATCTGCTGGTTAATGGCCAACTTTATGTCTAATACCGCAACGGCTAACCTATTAATGCCGATTGCGGCAGCTATTGGCGCTTCGATGCAGGGATTGAGCGATGTGGGTGGGCTGCAAGGTCTGCTGGTTGTCGTCGCCTTTTCTGCCTCATTGGGGATGATACTCCCCGTCTCCACGCCTCCTAACTCATTAGCCTATTCAACCGGGCTGATTGAGAGCAAAGATATGGCAAAAACTGGCTTACTCATGGGGATGATCGGCTTAGTGATTGTCTACATTGCCGCGTTAATATTGACTTAATTGGCATGCTCGACAAATCAAGTTGTTCATTGTGGTGTGGCGGATGTACTGTTGAACAACAACATTTCATTCGCTCACTTCCGCTATCGTTTGCACTTTGTGCAGTCACGTAGTAAAAACCTAGCCAATATTTAACACGTAAAGTAGGACAATTATGGGTTTCGAGTGGCTTGCCCTCTTAGCGGCCTTTTTGTGGGCTGTCGCCAGTATTATTTCCGTCAAACCCGCCAAACACCTTGGTACCTTCGCATACAGTCGCTGGCGCATGGGATGCGTATCTGTGATTCTTACCATCATGGCCGCTGTGTTTGGAGGATGGGCAAGTATAGAAAGCCCACATATCCTACCGATGGTGTTGTCCGGACTGATTGGCATCTTTATTGGTGATACTGCGCTATTTGCTTGCTTGAATCGAATGGGACCTCGTCAGGCTGGACTGTTATTCTCTTGCCATGCCGTTTTCTCTGCCATTCTGGGTTACTTTCTATTTTCTGAAACCATGACCTCTTGGGAATTACTCGGTTCATCACTGGTGTTTGCTGGGGTAGCCACAGCAATCTTTTTTGGTCGCAAGAATAATACCCATCAACTTGACTCAATGAGCGGCAATATTTGGGTGGGTGTTGGACTTGGGATCACAGCCGCCATCTGTCAGGCTTTGGGAGGCGTGATCGCTAAACCAGTGATGTTGACCGATGTTGATCCTATCGCCGCGTCAGCCATCCGTATGATTTCTGCGTTTATCGCCCACAGTCTATTTTTTATCAGCGGGGCAAAGCTTGCCAAAGCGACTCAGCCTATAAACGTGTCTATCTTTGGTATCACTGCACTGAATGGCTTTTTGGCGATGGCGGTAGGGATGACCTTGATTCTGTATGCGCTTCAGACCGGCAATGTCGGTATGGTGGCACTGCTCTCCTCTACTACTCCGATTATGATTCTGCCTCTCTTGTGGCTATACACACGACAACGCCCAAACCGTTACGCTTGGGCGGGTGCGATACTTGCCGTTATCGGTACCAGCATCTTGGTGAGTTAAGCAATATCGAAAGGAAAAGCCACAACTTGGTCGATGTGTTTGGCGCCCAGCGCCAACATAATTAGTCTATCAATACCTAACGCGACTCCAGCGCAAGACGGTAATCCTGCTTTCAATGCTTCAATCAAATGGTCGTCGATTTGCTGAGGTTTCAGTCCCATTTGCACGCGCTTTTGATTATCTTGCTCAAACCTTTGCAGTTGCTCACTCGGGTTATCAAGCTCGTGGAAACCATTCGCCAATTCAATACCTTTAAAGTAAACCTCAAAGCGGTCAGCCACTCTTGAGTCAGATGGGTTCACTTTAGCCAAAGCGGCTTGAGAAGCCGGAAAATCGTAGACAAATGCAGGGCACGATTGACCAATATTTGTTTCAACATGCAAACTAAACAAGAGTTGCAATAGCGTATCTCTATCCTGCTCATTTTCAGCAATATCACCTAACCCCAGTTCTGTCGCCTTATCTCGCAATATCTGGATGTCTGCCGATAACGGACATAAATCTAAATGAGTCATAAATGCCTGCTGATAAGTCATACGCTCTGCTTGGGTCGTTGTGAGTACCCCTTGCAACAACTCGTCCATCTCATCCATCAGTTGATGATGATCGAAACCAACGCGATACCACTCCAACATGGTAAATTCCGGGTTGTGGTAACGACCACTTTCCTCGTTGCGAAATGCTTTATTGATTTGAAAGATTGAGCCACTGCCCGCTGCCAGCAATCGTTTCATATGGAACTCAGGACTTGTCATCAAATAAAGCGTCTGACCATCGGCATAGCCAGGACCGACAAAATCAGTCTTGAAAGTATGCAAGTGAACATCGGTTACAGTGGCATGACTCATTGCCGGCGTATCAACTTCCATTACATTTCTTGATACAAAAAACTGACGAATATTATTAATAATTTCAGAACGTTGCTTCAACAACGCCATACTTGCCGTAGGCTGCCAGTTTTTATGGTTCATGGTGATTTCCATTGGTTATTTTTATTACTCTCTGGGCTAAATCTGCATTTTGCCCAACATAAAACATGATTAAGATCACATTGATAGACAATATTAAGTGATGGCTTGCATTACCGGAACAAAAACCTAACTCAGTCAACTTTTTTGCCCAACCTATTATCTAATATTATCGGCAAATAATAAAAAGCTTGTCATAAGCGTTTCCTACCACTTGCAAGAACCGACTTGCAATCACACACTGGAGGATAACTGTGAAAACAATAACCACAGATATCGCAGTCATCGGCGCTGGTGGCGCTGGTCTAAGAACTGCTATTGCCGCCGCAGAGGCTAATCCGGAAATCAAAGTCGCTCTGATTTCTAAAGTCTACCCAATGCGTTCACACACCGTTGCCGCAGAAGGGGGATCCGCTGCCGTTATTAAGGAAGAAGATAGTCTAGATAACCACTTCAACGATACCGTTGGCGGTGGCGATTGGCTATGCGAGCAAGATGTTGTTGAATACTTCGTTAACAACGCCACACGAGAAATGATCCAGATGGAGCAATGGGGTTGCCCGTGGAGTCGCAAGGAAAACGGCGAGGTGAATGTACGTCGTTTTGGTGGCATGAAAGTGGAGCGCACTTGGTTTGCCGCCGACAAAACTGGCTTTCATATGCTGCATACCCTATTCCAAACCTCAATGAAATACCCACAGATTGAACGTTTTGATGAGTATTTTGTGGTCGATCTGCTTGTGGTCAATGGTGAAGTGCAAGGTCTTATCGCGATTCATATGTCTGAAGGTGAATTGGTTATCATCAAAGCCAAGTCCGTTGTTTTAGCAACTGGCGGGGCTGGTCGTGTATATCACTGTAACACCAATGGCGGCATCGTGACTGGCGATGGCATGGCGATGGCTTATCGCCACGGCGTACCACTGCGTGATATGGAATTTGTTCAATATCACCCAACCGGTCTTCCGGGTACGGGGATCCTAATGACCGAAGGCTGTCGTGGTGAAGGTGGCATCATCGTCAACAAAGATGGCTATCGCTATCTACAAGACTACGGTATGGGACCAGAAACGCCAGTCGGCGAGCCAAAGAACAAGTACATGGAATTGGGACCACGCGATAAAGTATCGCAAGCTTTCTGGCATGAACAGCAGAAAGGCAACACCATCAAACACCCGCTTGGCGATGTGGTTCATCTCGACCTACGTCATCTTGGTGAAGCGTATCTTCAAGAACGATTACCCTTTATTTGCGAACTCTCCAAGGCGTACGTCAATGTTGACCCAGCCAAAGAACCGATTCCAATCCGCCCAACGGTTCACTACACCATGGGAGGTATCGAAACCAATGGTCAATGCGAAACTCGCATTAACGGCTTATTCGCAGTCGGCGAGTGTGCCTCCGTCGGCTTGCACGGTGCTAACCGCTTGGGCTCTAACTCTCTAGCAGAATTTGTCGTATTTGGTCGCGTCGCTGGCGAACATGCCGTTGAGTGTGCCAAAAACTTTGCTGGCTGGGATGACAGCGCCATTGCCACTCAAGTGAGTGAAGTCGAGCAGAGAATCCAAGCCCTACTCGATCAAGAGGGCGATGAGAATTGGGCTGATATCCGTACCGAGATGGGGCATTCCATGGAAGCGGGTTGCGGTATCTACCGACAAGAAGATCTGATGCAAGCGACGATTGAGAAACTTCAAGAGCTTAAGCAGCGCTACAAACAGATTAAGATCCAAGATAAAGGCAAGGTATTCAATACCGACCTGTTATACGCCATTGAAGTCGGCTATGGATTGGAAGTCGCCGAGGCGATGGTTCACTCAGCGATTTTGCGTAAAGAGTCTCGTGGTGCTCACCAAAGGCTTGATGACGAATGCACAGAGCGTGATGACGTGAACTTCTTAAAGCATTCTCTTGCTTTCTATCAACCCGATAGCGCACCAAAAATTGACTACAGTGATGTCACTATCACCAAGTCTCAACCAAAAGCCCGACTCTATGGCGCCGCCGCTGAAGAAGCTGCGAAACAAGCTAACGAAGAGGAGCAAGTATAATGTCAGCTAATCGAATCCAAAGGGTCGATATTCTTCGTTATGACCCAGAAAAAGACAGTGCCCCTTACACGCAAACCTTTGAAGTGCCTTTTGATGAAACCATGTCAATACTCGACGCCATAGGTTACATCAAAGACAACTTAGACAAGCACCTTTCATACCGCTGGTCATGTCGCATGGCGATTTGTGGTTCTTGTGGGGTGATGGTTAATGGCGTACCTAAACTGGCATGTAAGAGTTTCCTACGTGATTATCCCGATGGCATCACTATCGAGCCATTAGCGAATTTCGCCATTGAGAAAGACTTGATCGTCGATATGACACCATTTATCGAGCGACTTGAGGCAATCAAGCCTTACATTATTGGTAATGACCGTAAACCCGAAGAGGGTGCCAACCTTCAGACCCCACAGCAGATGGCTAAATACAAACAGTTTGCTGCCTGTATCAACTGCGGTCTTTGCTACGCCGCTTGTCCTCAATTTGGGCTTAATCCAGAGTTTATGGGACCAGCCGCGCTCACTCTAGCCCATCGCTACAACCTAGACAGCCGTGATAACGGCGCTAAGGAGCGTATGCCACTGATTAATGGTGAGAATGGCGCTTGGGGATGTACCTTTGTCGGCTACTGCTCAGAAGTCTGCCCTAAGAATGTTGACCCAGCTGCCGCTGTAAACCAAGGAAAGATCGCATCTTCAACTGACTTTGTGATTGCCATGTTTAAACCAGACGGTAAAGCGCAAACGGTGGAGGGATAAGATCATGAGTAATAGAAAACCTTATGTCCGCGAAATGAACGCCACTTGGTGGACCAAGCACCCATTCTATCGTTTCTATATGCTCAGAGAAGCGACGGTGTTACCACTGATATTGTTTACCCTATTTGTTACCTTTGGTTTGGGAGCATTAGTAAAAGGGGCGGATGCTTGGAATACTTGGCTAGCGTTTATGGCGAGTCCCATCGTGATTGCAATTAATATCGTTGCTCTTGCTGGGAGTCTATTTCATGCTGCAACCTTCTTCTCAATGATGCCTCAAGTGATGCCCATTCGCATCAAGGGAAAACCGATTGAGAAGAAAACGATTGTGCTCGCACAGTGGGCTGCCGTCGCTGCTATCTCACTGATTGTGCTGATCATAGTGTAAGGAGATTGATTATGATTAACCGTAATCCTAGACGTTCAGACGAACCAATCTGGTGGGGACTGTTTGGTGCCGGAGGGACATGGTTTGCCATGATAACGCCGATTACTATCTTGGTTTTGGGTATCTTAGTGCCACTCGGTATTATTGACGCTGAAAGTCTAAGTTATGAACGCGTATCTAGCTTTGTCTCTAGCTTAATCGGCGGCTTGTTTGTCATCGCCACCTTAGCTCTGCCTATGTGGCACGCCATGCACAGAGTCCACCACGGCATGCACGATCTCAAACTACACACCGGGGTGGTCGGTAAGATCGCTTGTTATTTTTTTGCCGCGCTGATTAGCTGTATCGCGGTGATATTTGTCTTTATGGTGTAATCTAAAACCATAGACCAAAGAGCATATAAAAAGAACCACAAAAAAAGAGGTCGCATTTGGCGACCTCTTCTATTTTCATTAACTAGCTCGAATTGAATTACTTCACACGACCTACGTATTCAGCTGTACGTGTATCCACCTTAATCACTTCACCAATTTGGATGAACAGTGGAACACGAACAACCGCGCCTGTTGTTAGTGTCGCAGGTTTACCACCCGTACCTTGAGTATCACCTTTCAGACCAGGGTCCGTTTCAACCACTTCTAGCTCAACAAAATTAGGTGGAGTCACAGTAATTGGGTTACCATTCCAAAGAGTAAGCATACAAGTGTTGTTTTCTACCAACCATTTTGCGTTGTCACCCACTGCTTTAACATCAGCAGCAATCTGCTCGAATGTTTCAGCGTTCATAAAGTGGTAGAATTCACCATCTGAGTATAGGTAGTCTAGGTCGATATCCATTACGTCAGCAACTTCAACAGTTTCACCTGACTTAAATGTTTTCTCTAGCACTTTGCCAGACAGTAGCTTACGAATTTTTACACGGTTGAACGCTTGGCCTTTACCTGGCTTTACGTATTCGTTTTCTAGAATCACGCAAGGCTCGCTATCAAGCATTAATTTCAGACCGCCTTTAAATTCATTGGTGCTAACAGTAGCCATTGTATCCTCTTAGTTTTCTTCGAGTTAAAATTTCATGTCGCCTATCATAACCCGAAATCTTGTTTCTGTTGAGCAAAACTGGCTCAAACAATTAGCGAATGCGATCTCAGATCCCTATCAACTGCTAGAGCAGTTACAGATTGATGCGACGCCCTGGGAAACAGGCCTTAGGGCTAGGCGCTTATTTCCAATGCGTGTTCCTCAAAGCTTTGTTGATCGCATGGAAAAAGGCAACCCCAATGATCCTCTACTAAGGCAGGTTCTCCCTCTTAGTGAAGAGTTTGAGGTTCATGATGGATACTCCCAAGATCCGCTTGAGGAGCAAGACAGTGTGGTTCCGGGGCTTTTGCATAAATACCAAAGCCGTGCACTGATGATTGTCAAAGGGGGTTGCGCCGTCAACTGTCGCTACTGTTTCCGCCGCCATTTTCCTTACCAAGACAACAAAGGCGGTAAAACGCAATGGCAGCAAGCTTTAGACTATATTGCTAACCAACCTGCCATCAACGAGGTTATTTTGTCAGGGGGCGATCCCTTGATGGCAAAAGACCATGAGCTGGCTTGGTTGATGCAACGCATTGAACAAATACCGCACATTAACACCATCCGTGTGCATACTCGTCTGCCTGTGGTGATCCCACAACGTATTACCGAGGAGTTAGTGCAGTTATTTGCACAGACGCGCCTCAACGTGGTTCTGGTGACGCATATTAACCATGCAAACGAAGTTAACCGTGAACTCGCGGCGAGTATCGATAAGCTTAAAGAGGTGGGTGTGACGGTATTAAATCAAGGCGTGCTGCTCAAAGGCGTCAATGATGATGTGGAATCACAAATTGAATTGAGCCATACACTATTCAATTCAGGAATTCTGCCTTACTACCTGCATGTTCTCGACAAAGTTCAAGGTGCTGCCCATTTCTATGTCAGTGATCAACAAGCTAAGGCGATTATGCAAGGGTTGCTCGAAAGGGTTTCTGGGTACCTTGTTCCCAAGTTGACGCGAGAGGAAGGGGGAAGAAAAAGCAAAACCCCATTGGATCTCAATCTGGAGTAGCGTGACTTGAGAAAAAGGCCCTAGCGATTTAGCTAGGGCCTATTCGTTTCAGTGCCCAATGGTCACTATTTTGCGAAATTGATGATTGGGAAGCACTTAAGGAAACCGTTATCGGCGCAGTTAATTAAGCCGATTTGAATACCATCAATCGTATTGGTTTTATTAAAAATACCAAATTGGAAGTTAGATTTATTTGAAATACTCGCCAGACCGATATCTGCCATGGTGTAACCCTCAGAGTAGTTCACTGCACTCCAGTTTAAACCTTGTACGTCTTGAGTCACGTTTACCGCACCTAGGTTAACACCTTGTGTCTTACCGGTGTTCCAGTTGAATAGACCCAAAGAAGCTCCTTTCATCTCTTGAGTCACCTTAGAGGCACCAAAGAACAGACCAAAGTTGACACCCGTTGTACGCTTGGTTTCTGACATACCTAAAAGAGAAAAATCAACCCCTTTCACTTCATCAACTTGACCGTGAAGAACGGCAAGTCTGACACCACCAACCGCACCAGCATCAGGCGCATTGAATCCATTGAGAGTGGAAAACATCACTGGGGTACTAGCAAAAACCGCTGGCGCTGCCACTGCTGCCATAAGAGCGAGAGTTGAAGCTGCTTTTTTCATTGTTATCTCCAATAGTTACCTGTTTTTTATCACTAACTAAATTTAGTTTAGGTGATAATAGGTAGGCAGGTGACGCAAAATGTCATCAGTCCGTAAAATCCATCACATTTCACAAAACACAAAACACAAAAAAGACCGAAAAGGAAAACCCCTTCGATCTCTTAGATAGTCAGCTCATGAAACATAAAATTAGTTCAAAAAAATCCCCAAGCCATGGCTTGGGGATTTGTGTATAGGAGAGCAGCGATTAAGCAAGCCTCCTTTGGTCATTTAAGATGTCAATCAATTATCGACTAGTCAGAAAGTTCATCGATGGTACGCTTGACCAAACGGACTTCATCAAGCATTGCTTCGGCGTCATCTGCAGGTTTACCTTGATAAGATAAAACAAACTCATCAACACGCACTTCTAAATCATCATCAAGATACTGTTCATGAGCATAAAGGTTACCACCTGTATCACTGCTCATTGTGTCAGTATCAACTTCCAGGGTTGCAAATATCTCAACATCCGGTGCCGTATTATCTGCGATAACAAGCGTAACTTGTTTAAAGCAATCTTTATTAGAGCCTTCTGGGGCATCATCAAGCTTTGATACATGGGTGCGAGCATCAGCAATGATATTTCCTGATCCGTCTTTGACACCGTAATGAAGCGTGGTTAAAGAATCATCACCTTTCTTATCACAGTAATAAAGTGAGTAAGTAAGATCGACCCCCGTTGCAACGTCAGTGATAGATTGACTTACACTTGGTTTTACAGTGAAGTCATGAATATCACCTTCATCTTCTTTAAATCTAATGCGAACAGACCCACCATCAAAGGCGCTATCTGATGAACTACCCACATCACCTAAACCACCATCACTATCTTCAACAGTGTCCCAGACACCAAGTGAACCACTATCATTCTTCCAGTTATCCAAATTGCCATCTACGACTGAATCAACGGTCACTTCATCAGCGACTTTTAAGGTGATTGTACCTGTTGTTTCATCGACACCCGTTTCAAACTCATGGATTACATAGGTGTAATTACTCGATGTTTCTTCCCCTTCAAAGACATGATCATTAACAACAATTGAATAGGTGCCTTTAACAAAAGCAGAGACAGCGTATTTTTCACTAGCGGTTAAAGCAATATCCGATTGTGATGCGGTTGCGCTTCCAGAAACTAATAAGCTATTACCCGCAAACGCACCTGCGTCAGTATCAATAATTGAACCACCACTCCAACTTGTTAAACCATCTTCAAAGTCAGCATTAGCAATCTCAGCTTCTACCATAATAGCGGCAGGTTTTTCGTAGGAATATGATTGTGGACCAACGTCTGCGTACTCTAATGGTGTCACTGTTGCGGTGTCGGTATTAATATCATCAGCACCTACTTGTGTCGTGTCACCACGAGCAGTACCGTCCATATCTTGAGTTACATCAGCAAAATCCGCTTTTTCGTAGCTTCCAGCAGTTAAATCTGGCGAGTCATCACTTGGACGATAAAGCCCATCTTCCGCTTTTGCTAACGCTGCAGACATAAATGTCGCACCAAGATCGGTTGCATCCACATCATCTGTTTCTGCTAACTTGCCACTGCCATAAACAATATTACCCGTGTAGACAGAGCCTTCCCCAATACCGTCTTCGGTATCAACAAAAACATCACCAACAGCTTGATCAATAATATTGTTCGCAAAATAGACTAGCTTAGGCGTTTTTGACTTACCACCACCATTTACATTGACACTATTGACACTATTCACAACCGTATTATGCGCAATATGCACGTTTTCTACCTGTTGATAACCGTTATCGCCATCACCCGCGCCATCATGGCCAATGATCACAATACCACCGTGATGCGAAGTGTTTTGGTAACGTGCCCCTTCGATGTAGTTATTGGTAATGGTATGACCGTCATCAACGATACGTAAGCCACCTGCGTATGGGAAGCCATCGCCAAACATAAAGTTATTGCTGATCACGTTAGTATTACCATGACGGTTAGTAATTGAACCATAACTATTGCGCACGGTATTACCAGAGATAACGTTATTGGTGCCTTTATTTGAAATAACTTCTGCTTCACCTTGAATATTTTCAAATAGATTACCGACAACCATAGAATTGCCTGGGTAATGGTGAGTCGCACTTAAACCCGTCCTGACTGCTTCGTAGTCGTTATCACCGCTATCAGCGTACATTTTCCCATTTGCTGGTGGACGGTTTGCAATATAATTACCGTAAACAATAGCGCCTTGCGCAATAAACTGAAGTACCTCTTCTTCCGTCGCCTCATCATTTACCCAACGGTTGATTGAAACCATCGGGTTCGCTGCTGTTTTACCACTAAAAATATTATGGTCGACCCAAATATCTTTACCGTAAACATGCGCGAAAATACCACCTGAGCTCGTTGCTTTACCGTTAACAATGACATTTTCTGTAATACGGCAATTATGACAAAGGTCTTCTAAATTACTGCCTAAACGTGTTTCAAAAAAGCTACTACTAAAAATGGGCTCTTCAAAAATAAAGCCTTGGAATTGAGCATAAGAGCCACCCATTTTAATGGATACTTCCCCGCCCGAGAAAATGACCTTACCTGGATTCTCCGCCGCTATTTTTATTGGCGCTTCTTTCGTACCAGCACCACCAAACTTAACTTCAAATCCACTAGTATATGTTCCATCAGCTAAGCATAAGGTCGTACCCGCTTCCATAGACTCTGATGCTGCATCAGCTAAATCATCTGCATCAGTAAATACTTGTGTACAATCAACCTCAGGAATAGTTAATACGCCATTCGGTAAGGTTGGCGTAATCAATACACCTTCATCAGCGTATTCTATGGTAATGGTGACCGTGTGTTGCGTACCGTCCACCGATGTAACGGTAATGCTTTCGGTTAAGGTTTCGCCTGATGCTAACGCAACAACATCGCTATTGGTCGCATCAAGTTCGTAAGTCCAATCGCCCGATGCACTGATAGTAAACGTACCATACTTACTGGCACTACTCGATACGAACTCAGCTTCACCAGCATCATCATCGGTTATCGTTAACGATTCGCTAACGCTCGTTGCCGTTGAGTAGATACTCGCTGTATCGGTTCCTGCTATCACAGCAGGAGTATTAGTAGCAGAGGTAGGAGCGGTGATAGTAATAGTGATCGTGTGTTGCGTACCGTCCACCGATGAAACGGTAATGCTTTCGGTTAAGGTTTCACCTGATGCTAACGCAACAACATCGCTATTGGTCGTATCAAGTTCGTAAGTCCAATCGCCCGATGCACTGATAGTAAACGTACCATACTTACTGGCACTACTCGATACGAACTCAGCTTCACCAGCGTCATCATCGGTTATCGTTAACGATTCGCTAACGCTCGTTGCCGTTGAGTCGATACTTGCTGTATCGGTTCCTGCTATCACAGCAGGAGTATTCGTACTAGAAGGAGCAGTGATGGTGATGGTGACCGTGTGTTGCGTACCGTCCACCGATGAAACGGTAATGCTTTCGGTTAAGGTTTCACCTGATGCTAACGCAACAACATCGCTATTGGTCGTATCAAGTTTGTAAGTCCAATCACCCGATGTACTGATGGTAAACGTACCATACTCAGTGGCACTACTCGATACGAACTCAGCTTCACCAGCATCAACATCGGTTATCGTTAACGATTCGCTAACGCTCGTTGAGGTAGAGTAGATACTCGCTGTATCGGTTCCTGCTATCACAGCAGGGGTATTATCAGAACCAGGATCGGTACCACTAGAGGTAGATTCTCCTCCACATGCTGTCAATCCAACAACTGCGGAAGCAAGTAGTAGCTTCTTATACATTTTTCACCCCTTGATTAGCTTTAAAAGAAAGCAACGCTATGCAACGAATTGCAAATTATTGTAATCGATTGCAATGGTATGTCTTTCTAAAACAAGAGATTTCGGAGAAAGTCACAATAAGGTGAATAAATAATCATTAAAACAACAACAATATGGGTGAGATCACTCTGGTGGTAATGATGAGCTTATTTATTTGTCATAAAAGGTAAGAAAAGCTTTTAAATAGGCTATGTCTGAATGAATTGTTGCGACGCTCGCCCAACAGCTTCAAATAAACAAATGACAGGATGAGCCGCGCGAACAGCCATTAATACAGAGTCACTGTTGCCTTTATCCGCATAAAGAAAGCAACAATGCGAGCTTGACGAAACACCGATAAACACAGGAATACCCCAGAAAAAAAGGATCTCATTGTCACCAATGAGATCCTTCTAATTTTTTAGCTATAAGTAACGGCTAAAAAGAGGATGATTACATCATTCCTGGCATGCCACCCATACCGCCCATATCAGGCATTGCTGGTGCATCTTTCTGTGGTGCGTCAGTCACCATCGCTTCTGTTGTGATCATTAGACCCGCAACCGATGCAGCAAACTGAAGTGCGCTACGCGTTACTTTCGTTGGGTCTAGGATACCCATTTCTAGCATGTCGCCGTATTCACCAGTAGCCGCGTTGTAGCCATAGCTGCCTTCGCCTGCTTTCACATTGTTTGCAACAACAGACTCTTCATCACCCGCGTTGGCTGTGATTTGACGAAGTGGTGCTTCCATTGCACGTAGAGCAACGCGAATACCCACATTTTGCTCTTCGTTTGCACCTTCAAGACCGACAACTTTAGAAGCTGCGCGGATAAGTGCAACACCACCACCGGCAACCACACCTTCTTCAACGGCTGCGCGAGTCGCGTGAAGTGCGTCTTCAACGCGGTCTTTCTTCTCTTTCATTTCAACTTCAGTAGCAGCGCCGACTTTGATTACTGCAACACCGCCAGCTAGCTTAGCTACGCGCTCTTGAAGTTTCTCTTTGTCATAGTCAGAAGTTGCTTCTTCAATCTGTTGACGAATTTGAACAACACGCCCCTGAATAGCCGCTTCTTCGCCTGCACCATCAATAATGGTTGAGTTTTCTTTAGTGATCGCAACACGCTTCGCTTGACCAAGATCTTCAAGCGTTACTTTCTCAAGATCTAGACCGATTTCTTCAGAAATTACCGTACCGCCAGTTAGGATAGCGATATCTTGTAGCATCGCTTTACGACGATCACCGAAACCTGGAGCCTTAACTGCCGCCACTTTAACAATGCCACGCATGTTGTTAACAACGAGTGTCGCTAGGGCTTCGCCTTCTACATCTTCAGCAATGATCAGTAGTGGGCGAGAAGCTTTTGCTACCGCTTCCAGCGTTGGAAGCAATTCACGGATGTTAGAAACTTTTTTATCGATCAGTAGGATAAATGGGTTATCTAGCTCAACGCTACCTGCTTCTTGGTTGTTGACGAAGTAAGGAGATAAGTAGCCACGATCGAACTGCATACCTTCAACAACATCAAGCTCATCTTGCAGTGCTTGACCTTCTTCAACCGTGATAACACCATCACGACCGACTTTTTCCATCGCTTCTGCAATGATATTACCCACGCTCTCGTCTGAGTTCGCAGAAATAGTACCTACCTGTGCAATAGCTTTAGTATCTGCACATGGAACAGATAGTGCTTTTAGTTCTTCAACAGCAGCAATCACAGCTTTGTCGATACCGCGCTTAAGATCCATTGGGTTCATACCCGCAGCAACCGCTTTTAGACCTTCAGCAATAATAGATTGCGCAAGTACGGTTGCTGTTGTGGTACCGTCACCAGCAGCATCGTTCGCTTGAGATGCCACTTCTTTAACCATCTGCGCGCCCATGTTTTGGAACTTGTCTTCGAGTTCAATTTCGCGAGCAACAGAAACACCATCTTTAGTGATGGTTGGAGCGCCAAAAGATTTATCTAGCACTACGTTGCGGCCTTTAGGACCAAGGGTGACTTTTACTGCATCAGCTAGGACGTTTACGCCTTCTAGCATCTTAATTCGTGCGTCGTTACCAAATTTAACGTCTTTAGCAGCCATTTTTTATTTCCTTATCTAAATCTAAAATTCTAGGGATGACTTTATTATTCAGAGCAAAAATTACTCAACGATTGCCATAATGTCGTTCTCAGACATTATTAGAACTTCTTTACCATCAATTTTTTCAGTTTTGGTGCCGTAGCCTTCAGCGAAGATAACTGTGTCGCCTACTTTTACGTCTAATGGTTGTACTGAACCATTTTCCAAAATACGGCCGTTACCCACAGCCAATACAGTACCACGTGTAGATTTTTCCGCAGCTGAACCAGTTAAAACGATGCCGCCAGCAGATTTTGATTCAACTTCTTGACGTTCAACGATTACTCGGTCGTGTAGAGGACGGATATTCATCGGTCGATTCTCCTGATTATTTTTCCATTTAGCTTTTGATAGTGCCTAGTGAACACCCCAGACAGCCTTTGTTGCGTATGATGCTATCTGAAGATATTTGGCTTGTGATGAATATGTTGGGGGTGATTTATCTAAACCCAAGGGGCAAGCTGTAAAAATTTGAGATTTAACCTACAGATCTGATGACGTTAACTCTAAGCGTTGCCATCTTAGCCATCTCGCACCACTGGATTAATTGCGTTATGCTAGCGACTGATTTCATTGGTATTAACGGCTATGCACGACAAACACGGATTACTCTCGGCTCCCATCGCTCTAGTTTTGCGTCAAATGACGGTGCCTATGGTGTTTGGCATGATTGCCATTCTCGCCTTTAACTTAGTCGATACCTTTTTTATCTCATTACTCGGCACGGACGCACTCGCTGCGGTTAGCTTTACTTTCCCTGTCACCTTCTCGGTTAACTGTATCACTATGGGAATAGGCATTGGGCTTTCGACCAATATTGGGCGCTCTCTCGGTGAACATGATATCGATACGGCAAAGCGCCTAACCACACATGGTCTCATGCTGGCCGTCACTCTCGTGCTTGTCGCCTCTGTCATCGGCCTATTGACCATTTCACCTCTATTCACCCTGTTAGGTGCCGATCAAACTACCCTGCCATTAATCCAGCAATATATGCAGGTTTGGTATCTTGCCGTGCCGTTACTCGTCGTGCCGATGGCGGGCAATAGCGCTATTCGTGCCACTGGAGACACGAAGACCCCGGCAAAAATCATGATGCTGTCGGGTTTAATCAACGGTATTCTTGATCCCCTGCTTATCTTTGGTATTGGACCTTTTCCTGAAATGGGTATCCAAGGCGCAGCGTTAGCAAGTGGGGTTGCGTGGAGTATTGCCTTAGTGTTCTCCCTGTACATTCTCGCCAAAAGAGAGCAGCTACTCGGTCTATTCTCCGTACTCAAAATCATTGGCGATTGGGGAGCAATATTAAAAATTGGCTTACCCTCCGCTCTATCCTCCGCCATGGCGCCGATTTCTGGCGCCATCCTCATGAAGCTGTTATCGGTTCACGGCACCATCGCCGTCGCAGCCTTTGGGGCAGCGCAGCGCGTTGAAGCCGTATTGATCTTGGTGTTAATTTCACTGAGTTCCGCATTGACGCCTTTTATGGCACAGAATTTTGGTGCTAAGAATAGAAACCGCAGCTTCTCAGCGCTTTTTTTAAGTATGCGCTTCTCGGTGCTATTTCAGCTATTAGTGTTTGTGATGATGGTGCCACTGAGCCATCCTATATCGCTTATGTTTTCTCAAGAACAAGCGGTTAGGGACATCTTATGGCTCTACCTAATTACGGTGCCGTTAAGCTATGGATGTTTAGGTATCATGATGATGCTGGGGAGTGGATTGAACGCTTTGCATCAACCCAGTAAAGCGTTTTTATGGAGTCTGTTGAGGCTATTTGTTTTCACCCTGCCTGCCGCATTTGTGGGAGGTCACTTCTACGGCATACAGGGGATATTTATCGGGGTTACTGGCGGGAATATTGCCGGCGGTGTGATGGCCTACTTATACGCCAAGAAATTATCTAAGCATCTATTATCTAAACACCTATAGGCTGAGGACTAAACCAAGGATTGTTGACCTCTAGCCTAGATCCCATCACCACCGATAAAGGTTTTTGATTTACCATTAAATTGCTGATCCATATCCAACGAAGGCATATCCGATTTCGGTCGACCAACAATTTTAGCGGGCACACCCGCGGCGGTAGTATGCGCTGGAACAGGTTGAAGGACCACCGAGCAGGAAGCAATCTTAGCGCCGACACCCACTTCAATATTGCCAAGCACTTTAGCGCCCGCACCAATCATGACCCCTTCACGGATTTTAGGGTGACGATCTCCGCACTCTTTACCAGTACCTCCTAGCGTCACATCTTGCAGGATAGATACATCATTTTCGACCACCGCCGTTTCACCAATGACAATACCGGTCGCATGGTCCAGCATGATGCCCTTGCCGATTTTTGCTGCCGGATGAATATCGACCTGACAAGCGACCGATATTTGGTTCTGTAGATACGTGGCAAGCGCCATGCGTCCCTGTTTCCATAACCAGTTGGCAACACGATAACCTTGCAGTGCGTGGTAACCTTTAAGGTAAAGCAGGGGCATAGAGTAGCTAGAAACCGCAGGGTCACGATTTACCGTCGCGCAGATATCGCAAGCCGCGGCATCAATGATGCTTGGATCGGCGCGGAAAGCTTGCTCTACCACTTCTCGTACTGCCATTGCTGGCATCGAAGCCGTATTGAGCTTATTGGCAAGAATATAACTCAATGCCGCCGACAAGCTTTCATGATTAATAATCGTCGCGTGGTAAAAACTGGCCAGCATAGGCTCTTGTTCAGAGAGTGCACGAGCCTCTTTTACGATGCACTCCCAAGTTTTCTGCTTCTCGCAATGCTTCATGGTCTATCCTAAATATGTCACTTCACCAGCAGAGCCACTTACTGCTTCTCTGCTTTTTTATCCCTTGCTAATAGATCTTGCGCGGCAAGTCTTGCGTCTTTCTGTTGATACAGTACTTGATAGATTTGGTCAACAATTGGCATTTCAACCCCAACTCGCTGAGAAAGCAGCCAAACTTCTTTGGTGTTGCGATAGCCTTCCACCACTTGACCTATCTCTTGCTGTGCAATATCAACGTCTTTCCCTTGACCTAAAGCAAGACCAAATCGACGGTTTCTTGATTGGTTGTCGGTACAAGTTAAGACTAGATCACCGAGTCCTGCCATACCCATAAAGGTATCAGGCTTAGCGCCCAACGCCATTCCAAGACGCGTCATTTCTGCCAAGCCACGAGTAATCAACGCCGTACGCGCATTGGCACCAAAGCCAATACCATCAGACATACCTGCACCAATAGCGATGACGTTTTTCACTGCGCCACCCAACTGCATACCGATGAAATCATCATTGGCATAAACACGGAACGACTTACTACAGTGAATTTTATCTTGAAGATCGGCAACAAATTCTTTATCGGGAGAAGCCACGGCAATCGCCGTTGGCATTCCCATCGCGAGTTCTTTGGCAAAAGTTGGACCTGACAATACCGCCAGTGGATAACTGTCACCAAGAATATCTTGGGCAACTTCCTTCAATAAACGTCCCGTTTCTGGCTCTAATCCTTTGGTTGCCCAACAGATTCGGCTATCTTCTCTAAGGTGTGGCTTAATGCTGTTTAACACGATACCAAACACATGACTTGGTACAACAATCAAAAGATCACGATTCGCTTCAACCGCAGCCTTTAAGTCCGATTCAACGATCAATGACTCAGGAAAATCAATTCCAGGAAGGAACTCATGGTTAGCGCGGTCAGCCTCTAATCTTTCCATATGTTCTGACTCATGCCCCCAGATCACAACGTTTTCGCCGTTGCGAGCGAGAGAAATGGCCAATGACGTTCCATAAGAGCCTGCACCGATAACCGTCATCGCGATATCTTTTCCATAGGAATTGTTCATAGCATTACCCTATTGTTTTATTGAAGTAGTCTAAACCCGAACGAGAAAAATAAAAAATGCACATACGCGTTGCGCTGTGCATTTTTCTAAACAGAGTCAGTCTGAAGTCAAAAAGATTAAGCTTCCGCTTGACCTTCTTGCTGAGCTTGCTGCTGTAGGTAGTTCATAAACAGAGCGTCAAAGTTAACTGGCGCTAGGTTTAGTTGAGGGAACGTACCCTTAGTCACTAGGCTTGAGATAGTCTCACGCGCATAAGGGAATAGGATGTTCGGGCAGAAAGCACCTAGGCAGTGTGCTAGTTGACCTTGTTCCATCTGCTCTGCGGTAAAGATACCACCTTGCTGAACTTCACATAGGAACGCAGTATCATCAGCGTTTTTAACCGTTACTGTTAGACGAAGAACAACTTCGTAAACGCCTTGACCTAGTTCACGGCTTTGAGTGTCTAGATCCAGTTTTACATCTGGGTTCCAATCTTTTTGGAACATATCTGGAGAGTTTGGCGCTTCAAAAGAGACATCTTTTAGAAAGATGCGTTGAATTGCGAAGTTCTGTTGTGCTTCTTGCGGAGCTGCTTCAGCCATGATGGTTTTCCTTAAATTCGTCTAGTTAATCAGATAATAATGTGTGCAGACTAAACCAAGCTAGAGTGGAATGACTAGATCAGCCGCTATTTCCGTGGTGCTTATCACACCCCACTGTAGCAATTGGCGCAAACTTGTTCAGCTCTTACCGTTATTTCTTGCCTTTGATCAGAGGCAAGCTGGCGTCTTTCCAGCCGACAATGCCATCTTTCAATAGAAAGACTTTCTCAAATCCAGCTTTCGCTAGTAGATTGGCACTCTCTTGTGCGGTCTGACCCGTCTTACATACCACAATGATTGGGTCAGATTTACGGTTTTCAAGGCTAGGTAGGTTTCCTTCCTTAATATCTGACGGCAAAATGTTGACTGCGCCGGTGATATGACCACGCTTAAAGTCATCCTTTGCGCGAATATCGACCACCACACCAGACTCTTTATTCATCATCTGAGTGACCAATGCAGCTGGAACTTCTTTATAAGCTGCCGTTGCGGTTTTGATAATGTTTAAGATCAGAAAAACAAATAGACCGACCCAAACCGCCGACATAATCATGTTCTGCTGAAAAAATTCTAAATACTCTTGCATCAATACTTGCTCTTACTGGTTAAACATAAAAAATCAGTGATGGAGTATAGCCGCTTAAAAAAGCTGTGGCGAGAGGGGAAAATGTTTCTAGAGCATAATTGAGATCCTTCGCTGCTCTCCACTTCCCTTAATCACCATCTTTTGACTATTGATACGATAGAGACAAGCAATGCCCGTTTGCTCACCACTTACTTTAAACTGAGACAAAACGTTGATTCATAGCAGACATTAATCATCTCAAGGACAAACCATCAAAGTCGGCATACGACTTCCTTAAGCAACTGACGATAGTGTCGAAATGTCGTCTATGATTAGACGTTGTAGCAAGCAAAAATCGCGTTACAAAATGCTCAATACTGTAAAGAAGCTACGGTTAACAGAGAGATAATTTGATCTTCCACTACAGTTTTGCTTAAAAAATGTAGTAAAGTTACGCTAATTTGTTTTCTGTAAAGTTACTATCGATTTGACGAGGTTATAACTATGTCAGCTAAGAAGCCAATGGCTCTAGTGATTCTTGACGGTTGGGGTTACCGTGAAGATAACGCAAGCAACGCAATCAACAATGCTAAAACACCTGTAATGGATAGCTTGTGGGCAAACAACCCGCATACGCTTATCTCTGCTTCAGGCATGGATGTTGGCCTACCCGATGGCCAAATGGGTAACTCTGAAGTGGGTCATACCAACATTGGCGCAGGTCGTGTTGTATACCAAGACCTAACACGTATTACTAAGTCTATTGCTGATGGCGAGTTCAACCAAAACGAAGCGCTTGTTGCCGCTATCGATAGCGCTGTTTCTGCTGGTAAAGCCGTTCACCTATTAGGTTTGATGTCTCCAGGTGGCGTTCACTCACACGAAGACCACATCTACGCAGCAGTAAAAATGGCAGCAGAACGTGGCGCAGAGAAAATCTACCTACACTGCTTCCTAGACGGTCGTGACACACCACCACGCAGCGCAGAAGGTTCGCTGAAACGCTTCGAAGCGCTTTTCGCTGAGCTAGGCAAAGGTCGCGTTGCTTCTCTTGTGGGTCGTTACTACGCAATGGATCGTGATAATAACTGGGATCGCGTTCAAGTTGCTTATGATCTATTAACACAAGCTAAAGCTGACTTCACTGTTGACTCTGCAGTCGCGGGTCTTGAAGCCGCTTACGCTCGTGAAGAAAACGACGAATTTGTTAAAGCAACCGCGATCAAAGCAGAAGGTCAAGAAGACGCTGCTATGCAAGATGGCGACGCGGTTATCTTTATGAACTACCGTGCTGACCGTGCGCGTCAAATCACGCGTACTTTTGTTCCTGACTTTGATGGTTTTGAGCGTGCAGCCTTCCCACAAATCAACTTCGTAATGTTGACTCAATACGCTGCTGATATTCCGCTAACAACAGCATTCCCACCGGCATCGCTAGAGAATACTTACGGTGAGTGGCTATCTAAAGCCGGTAAAACTCAGCTACGTATCTCTGAAACAGAGAAATACGCTCACGTTACTTTCTTCTTCAACGGTGGTGTTGAGTCTGAGTTTGACGGCGAAGAGCGTCAGCTTGTAGCTTCACCGAAAGTCGCCACTTACGATCTACAACCAGAAATGAGTTCAGCAGAGCTGACTGAAAAAATGGTTGCTGCGATCAAATCAGGCAAATACGACACCATCATCTGTAACTACCCGAACGCAGATATGGTTGGTCACACTGGTGTTTACGATGCCGCTGAACAAGCGATCGAAGCGCTAGACGCGAGTGTTGCTAAAATCGTTGAAGCAATTAAAGAAGTCGGCGGTCAAATGCTCATTACTGCTGACCACGGCAACGCAGAGATGATGGTTGACCCTGAAACAGGCGGCATCCACACAGCGCACACTAACTTACCTGTGCCGCTAATCTATGTGGGTGACAAAGCGCTTGAATTTAAAGAAGGCGGTAAGCTTTCTGATCTCGCACCAACGATGCTTTCAATGGCTGACCTAGAGATCCCAGCAGAAATGTCTGGTGAAGTTCTAGTAAAGTAATACGATATTGAAACTGCTGATAAAACGCCGATGCCCTCGCATCGGCGTTTTTGTCTGCTTGCGCCAATAATCGCTTTTCAATAGAGTAGTAACCGACTCATTCTAATACGGACTTGCTGTGTGGTTTTCTATGCCCTCTGATTGTAAACATTCTCGTTTTTCTGCTTTCGTGCTCAGCATTGTCCTATCGACAGGTATCGGCTACTCATCATTAGTGAACGCAGCGAACCAATCCGAACTGACTGGCGTAAAAACCGAAATTAAACGCCAACAAAAAGAGCTCGCCACACAACAGAAAGAACTGGATAAACTGCAAAAGTCGTTAAGAGAGCAAGAAGTTGGCATTGCCAACATTCAAAAAGCGATCAAAAACACCGAACAAAAGCTGCAACAAAGCAACCGAAACATTGATGCGATCAACAAAAAAATCAGCACCTTATCTCAGCAAAAAATCGCACAACAAACCTTATTAGCTGAACTGATCAGTACCTACTATATTGCTCAAAACTCGTCATCTGCGGAAAATATTTTCAATTCAGAACCCGATGAGCAACGAATGAGCCAGTATTATCAACACTTGGCAAAAGCGAGAACAGAAACCCTAAAACAGCTTTCAGAAACGGAAAAACAATTACTGGAAAGCCAGCAAGCACGACAAGCAGAAAAAAACCAGATCGCAAACTTGCTTGAGCAGCAAAAGAAAGATCAAACAACCCTTGCCAGCAGTCGCTCCAACCGAAAAAGTACGGTTAAAAAAATCACGTCTAACATATCGAATGACAAAAGCTACTTGGCTGAATTGCAGCGCAATGAGACACGCTTAAAAGCCGAGATAGCAAAAGCGGCCAAGCGTAACCAAGTGCCGATGAATGGATTGGCAAAACAAAAAGGCAAACTGCCATGGCCGGTGAAAGGACAAGTATTACACCGTTTTGGCACCAAACAGACAGGTCATGTGGACTGGAAAGGTATGGTCATCAAGGCAGACTATGGTGACACCATAAAATCTGTCTACTCCGGTACCGTCGTATTCGCGGACTACTTGCGAGGCTACGGCTTAGTGGTGTTACTCGATCACGGTAAAGGCGATATGACCTTGTATGGTTTCAATCAAACCCTATTGAAGAAAGAAGGCGATAAAGTGATCGCGGGAGAGACCATTGCCTTAGCGGGCGACACTGGGGGACAATCCACGGCTTCACTCTATTTTGAGATCCGCCGCAACAGCCGAGTGCAAAACCCGGTTAACTGGCTAAAACGCTAGTACCCAAAGGCAACAACTTGCTAGATGGTTGAGCTTTTCATCATTTTGACACCATCTTCCAACAGTGCCAGTTGCTCGGAACCTTTTTCGGTGGCAAGCGGTTTTACCGCATTAATCATCTGAAGCATACCCTGCTGTACCACTTCTTCTGTAATGCGTGTTTTTGGAGACATTGCAGAGCGGTAACTCAGCCAACTCACGGCCATCAAGTGCAATGTCACAACCAAGCTTTTAAGCTCTTTCTCTTTGAGCGCGAGCAAATTCATATCCACAAACGCTTTAAGGATGTTAATCAAGTTGCCTTGAAGGCGATCTTGTACATTGATGTAATCGGTATGAAGCTCAGGATCACGTTGTAAGATTTCGGGCAAGTTGGCGTAGAAAAATCGATATTTCCACATCAAAGTAAAAATGGAATCAAGGTAATGCTTAAGGAGTCCAAGACTCTCTTGCTGCCCTTGAACTGGCGAAAAGCGCTCAATCAACTCTTTCGAATAAAGGGAGAAAATTTCTCGTACTATCTCCTGCTTATTGCGGAAGTGATAGTAAAGATTGCCAGGGCTGATTTCGAGTTGGCTTGAAATATGATTGGTCGTAACATTACGCTCACCATCTGAGTTAAACATTTCAAGCGCCGTGTGGACAATTCGATCACGCGTTTTCATTATATATTCCCTTTCCCCCTAAATCACAAAACAGTATACGCAAGTCATTTAAAGATTCTAGGTACTTCTCTAGCAGGAGTAACACCGCCTCTATCTGCAGTCACAAAAAAAGCACTCAATTGAGTGCTTAATCAACATTTGTTTGCAACAGACTCATTATTAACCATTTTATCTGTTAACAAATACCGTGTTATTCCACTTCATCCATTTTGCCAAGCAGGTTACGAATACGCTCTTGCCATTGTGAATGCTCTTGTTGCATCTGCGCATTTTTCGCTTCTAGCTCTTCACGGCTGTTTTTTAGTTGCTCGGCTTGGTTTGCAAGCTCCGTTTTTTGCTCTTTAAGCTCTTCAACTTCCATTTGCAATAGAGCGATTGTGTCAACCGCAGTTTGAATTTTTGCTTCTAGCTGTTCTAATACTTCAAAAGACATCTCGGCCTACCTTATTCAATTTATATGGAAGCGCTATGTTCCACTTAACATTGCCCCTATTCTACTCAGCCTAGCTCAGATAGACACGCGCTATATTGAATTTCGATCCTATTTGCGCAAAAAAACAACATATAGTTCGATGAAAAAATCCAAAGTCTCGCCATTTAACTCTTTTCATATTCACATCGCAATTATTTACCGCAAACTTGATTTGGTCATGTACTCCGTCCGCTAAAAACGCAAACGTTTCCATTGAGATGTGCTAGAATCCCGCGTTGTAAATTCTTTCGTCTATTTTCTGTTTTTTTGGAGTCTATATGAAGCGCGATTTAGCAATGGCTTTTTCACGAGTTACCGAAGGTGCAGCTCTTGCTGGGTACAAATGGTTGGGTCGAGGTGACAAAAACGCAGCGGACGGTGCTGCTGTTGAGGTGATGCGTAGCCTGCTTAATAAGACCGAAATCAGTGGTGAGATTGTTATTGGCGAAGGAGAAATCGATGATGCTCCTATGCTGTTTATCGGTGAACATGTCGGCGTCGGTGGCGATGCGGTTGATATTGCTGTTGACCCTATTGAAGGCACTCGCATGACCGCGATGGGTCAATCAAACGCGCTCGCTGTATTGGCGGCTGGCGAAAAAGGCAGTTTCCTAAAAGCGCCTGATATGTACATGGAAAAGTTGGTGGTTGGTCCTGGTGCTAAAGGGGTCATAGACCTTGCACTTCCTCTTGCCGACAACCTAAAAAACATCGCTAAAGCCCTGAATAAACCTCTCGACACTCTCGTGGTAACAACGCTGGCTAAACCGCGCCACGACCAAGTTATTCAAGAGATGCAAGCTATGGGTGTCCGTGTATTTGCTGTGCCCGATGGTGACGTCGCTGCTTCAGTATTAACTTGTATGCCTGACAGTGAAGTTGATGTGATGTACTGCATTGGCGGTGCGCCTGAAGGGGTGGTTTCTGCCGCAGTCATTCGAGCGCTAGACGGTGATATGCATGGTCGTCTACTACCAAGACATGAAGTCAAAGGCGACAACGAAGAAAACCGCAAAGCGGGCGAGCAAGAACTGGCTCGCTGCAAAGAGATGGGCGTTGAAGCAAATGTCATTCTTCGTATGGAAGATATGGCTCGCAGTGACAATATTATTTTCTCAGCGACCGGTATCACTAAAGGTGATCTTCTAGAAGGGATTAGCCGTTCAGGAAACATTGCAACCACCGAGACGCTACTTATCCGTGGTCGTTGCCGCACTATCCGTCGCATTAAATCAACGCACTACCTAGAAAGAAAAGATCCAGAAATCAGAGATATTATTCTGTAATCTGCCTGCGCTAAATAGCCTGAAAACGTCGAATATTTTCGGCGTTTTTTGTTTTTCAATTGGCGGACTTGCTACGGATATTGAGAGATAAGTAAATAATTTGCTTTATAAAACCATTGCGCCATAATAGCCTGTGCAATCGGTTTACTTACTTTATTATCCATTACCATGAAAGCTACTGAACAGATTATCAACATCATAAAACGTGAAGGTGCGGTGACGGCTAAATCCATCGCAGAGCGACTCGCCATTACTACTATGGGGGCAAGGCAGCACTTGCAGATCCTCGAAGAAGAGCAGTTGCTGCAATTTGAAGATGTGAAAGTTAAAGTAGGTAGACCCAATAGACACTGGTCATTGACCGATCAAGGTCATGCCTATTTTGCCGATAAGCACAGCGATCTTACGGTACAGTTTATTGATGCGATTGAAGATATTTTTGGTGAAGATGGCTTAAAAAAGGTCGCCAATAAAAGAGAGCAACAAACTCTTGAGCATTACCAACCGCATCTAACTTCACTGACCGATTTAAAAAACAAAGTGATGAAACTGGCTCAACTAAGAGAGTCTGACGGTTACATGGCTGAGTTTGTTGAATTGGAAAATGGGTTTGCCTTAATTGAGAATCACTGCCCTATCTGCAAAGCAGCCACGCGTTGTGAATTACTGTGTCAATCTGAACTTAACGTGTTTCAATCTTTGCTAGGGGACGAGGTCAGCGTGACGCGCAGTGAGCACATCGTTCAAGGTGCTAGACGCTGTCTGTATCACTTTTCATACAAGGCTGACGCCTAAAAAACAAGCTAGAGTTAACCAAATTCGACAGGCAATCATAACGTTAGCCTCTTAACTCTTTTCCAGCAACCTTGTGGCAATCTCATTTCTGTTACAGATTATAATCTGCATTCACTTTATCTTTGCGATAAACGCTCCTACGCTCAAATCATGGCTTGGTCTTTTCATGGAGCGAAAATTATGACACAGAGTATTCATCTCCCTTCGTTTGACGAACTCGCCGCGCTGGCAAAAGATAATCCAGAAAAGTTGACTCAACTTAGACAACAACTGTGTGACCAATACATCGACACCTGCTCAGAAGCGATGCAAACGCGACTGACTGCTCAACAGTCTCACATCGAACGAGTCCTACAAAAAGCCAAAAATCCGATCCACGCCAATGTGCTACTGCGTGATGAACTGCATCGCCAAATCGTCAAATTTTCCAAAGCACTTAATGGTGAACAGTTAGAACCCTCAACCGGTGCGACGATCTTACCTTTTGGGCGTAAAGAAGAGTGGCGATAGTCGTCCGCCTAACTCTGCCTAATACGGCTTATGATGAAGCTTTATAAGGTAATGTTTTTAAGTTTTCTGAAGCAGGCTTTATCCATGTCGACCATATTGACCGTCAGGCTACTAATGTGACTGGCCTGCTGCTGTAACACCGCAAGTAATGCATCAGCGAGCACCTGTTTCTGCTCCATGCTACGTCCGGCAAGCAGTTCAAAGTGAATATGGATAAAATCTTCAGTGTCACCACGCTCCCCAATTAACCACTGGTGATAGCGGTGACTTCGAGATTTCACATCACGGCTATCAAACAAATCACAATCAAGCGCGACTTGATGTAAGTCCTGCAGCAGTCCTTGTAAATTAAGGCGCTCCTCTGCAGTATGTGAATACTCCATTACTAAATTAGGCATAACGTTAGACTCCATTTAAATGACCCAATCCATCAACTTATCGGGCTAACTTTTATTGATAACAGGCTTGGTGTGTTTCACCGAGTAGTGTTTCGCAAATCTGCTGTTGGGATCACTTGAATGGGTTGATACGCAAGTCACTGCTATCTCGGAAAGAAATGATAAGAGTCATGATTTGCCCTCATTAATTTGCTATATTCAATCCTAGCGACATTTGTTTTTTTTATTTTTTTGACACACATTAATTTGGGAGATTTTCTCATGCGTCAACCTGTAGTAATGGGCAACTGGAAACTGAACGGTAGCAAATCAATGGTTACTGATCTTATCAACGGTCTTAACGCTGAACTTGAAGGCGTGACGGGTGTAGATGTTGCGATTGCACCACCTGCACTGTACATCGACCTAGCTGAACGTCTTATTAAAGAAGGCGGTAACAAGCTAATCCTTGGGGCTCAAAACACAGATATTAACAACAGCGGTGCATTCACTGGCGACATGTCTCCAGAGATGCTAAAAGACTTCGGTGCCACTCACATCATCATCGGTCACTCTGAGCGTCGTGAGTATCACAACGAGTCTGACGAGTTCATCGCTAAGAAATTTGCATTCCTAAAAGAGAACGGTCTAAAACCTGTTTTCTGTATCGGTGAATCTGAAGCGCAAAACGAAGCAGGTGAAACTGAAGCAGTTTGTGCTCGTCAAATTGACGCGGTCATTAACGCTTGCGGTATTGATGCTCTGAATGGTGCCATCATCGCTTACGAACCAATCTGGGCAATCGGCACTGGTAAAGCAGCGACAGCAGACGATGCACAGCGTATCCACGCGTCTATCCGTGCTCATATCGCAGCGAAAAGTGCAGCAGTAGCTGAACAAGTTATCATTCAGTACGGTGGTTCTGTTAAGCCAGAAAATGCTGAATCTTACTTTGCAAAGCCTGACATCGACGGCGCGCTAGTGGGCGGTGCATCTCTTGATGCTAAGAGCTTCGCAGCTATCGCTAAAGCAGCTGCTGCTGCAAAAAGCTAATTGAAGCGTTAAGCAAATAACAAAAAACCGCAGTTCAAACTGCGGTTTTTTATATCCAAAACAGAGTGTGCCGATTAGAACAACTCTTCTGCCACTTTGAACAGATCATTACGGACGGGACGCTTCATGTTCTCGATTGCATCGATAATGTCGTGGTGTACCAAGTCATCACGTTGAATACCAACACAACGACCACCGTGACCTTCCATCAATAGGTGCACCGCATAGTTACCCATACGTGACGCTAATACGCGGTCAAATGCTCTTGGTCGACCACCACGTTGAATGTGACCAAGTACAGTCGCACGAGTTTCACGACCAGTAGCAGCTTCAATCTCTTTTGCTAATCCGTTGGCATCTGTAACCAACTCGGTAAGTGCGATGATCGCGTGTTTCTTACCTTTTGCGATACCTTGATTAATGCTGTCGATAAGCTTGTCTTTATCCAAGCCAGTTTCGGGGGTGATGATATATTCACAACCACCAGCAATCGCTGCCATTAGCGTCAGATCACCACAGTGGCGACCCATGATCTCTACGATAGAAATACGCTGGTGAGACGAAGAAGTATCACGTAATCTGTCAATAGCATCAATCACGGTATTCAGTGCTGTCATGTAGCCGATAGTGTAGTCGGTACCTGCGATATCGTTGTCGATAGTGCCTGGAAGACCAATACATGGGTAACCCATTTCAGTCAATTTCTTCGCACCCATGTAAGAACCATCTCCACCCACAACAACTAGAGCGTCAATATCGTGTTTCTTTAGATTTTCAATCGCTTGAGCACGTACGGATTCTTCTTTGAATTCAGGGAAACGGGCAGAGCCAAGGAAAGTACCGCCACTATTGATAACATCAGAAACACTTGAACGGTCTAATTTTTCAATACGATCGTTATAAAGTCCAAGGTAACCATCGTAAACACCGAAAACTTCAAGACCTTCTGATAGAGCAGTACGAACTACGCCGCGCACCGCCGCGTTCATACCCGGTGCGTCACCACCACTCGTCAAAACCCCAATTTTTTTAATCATGCTAACCCCAATTATGCATTCTCATTTGAAATAGTAAGTATGGCGCAAAATGCGTCATAAATAATTTATTGTTGCCAAACTTCGCAACGAACACTGTCCACGCTCCCCAAAACATGAAACAGATAATACTTCGACAAGTATTACAGTTCGTGAGTTCCCGAATCTTGATTCACGTCAGACTGCGGTCTTTTCAAACGGGAAACCAGTGAAATTGTCGATTTATCTCGTTGTAATCTCTTGGTTTACAACTTCACCATTATACGTGGAAAATTTGTTAAAAGCGCATTTTTTTTACACACCGAAATAAACTTAATCTAAGTGTTTTTGTTTCGCCTCTTCAACGAGTGTTACTGAGTATGGATCTTGGTGAATAATGATATCTGAGTATGGGAAAGCATCGAGCAATGCATGCTCCACATTATCAGCAATACGATGGGCTTGGATCAAAGGTAGATCGTCATCCAACTCTAAGTGCAACTGAATAAACCTAACTGGACCCGACATTCGGGTACGAATCTGATGAACACCGAGCACCTGCGGTTCTGAGTGGCAAATCTCTCTGATTTTTAACAGCTCTTCTTCTGGAAGTTGGCGATCAAGCAACGACTGTATGGCGTCATTTGCCATCTTGGCTGCACTCACCAAAATAAACACCCCTATTCCAATCGCAAATACCGCATCGGCTTGTCCTACGCCATACCAACTTAAGCCCAGCGCAACAATAATGGCGGCGTTCATATACAGATCGGATTGGTAATGAAGAGAGTCAGCAGCGATGGCCTGGCTGCCTGTTTTACGAACTACATACTTTTGGAAAGTGACCAGACCTAAAGTAATAAACAGCGAGATGACACTCACGCCAATACCTAACTCTGGTGCATTAAGCTCATGAGGGCGGAAAAAACGATCGACACCATTAAGAATAAGGAAACAAGCCGAACCAGAAATAAACATCGCTTGCGCCAACGCCGCAAGTGACTCCGCTTTACCGTGTCCAAAGGAGTGTTCCTTGTCGGCAGGTTGCAGTGAATATTTGACCACAACAAGGTTGACTAACGAAGCGGCGATATCAATCATAGAGTCGATCAATGACGCCAACAGACTGACAGAGCCTGTGACCCACCATGTCATTAGTTTGATAATTAGCAGCACGGTCGCCACGGTTGTTGCAGCCCAAGCCGCTGTTTGCACAAGTTTCGCGTAATTGTCTGTCATCTGTTGCGGTATCTATCCATAATCTGAGCGATAAGTATACTCTGAGCGACTCCTAATTAGTCGCTTTTTAAGATAATAATTACAGTTAATTACACCAGAAATATCAAACAAATAGACAAAAAAAAGTGGCCATTGGCCACAAAAAAAGATGAAAGCATATTGAATGACTTGTTGGCTTCAAAAGGGAATATCAGTACAAAACCGACAGCGTTAGTGTTAAACGCACTTCCATCTAAATTAGAACCCAAGGGGTCGTTGCGAACAGCAACGAAAAACAGGCAAACCGTTTTAACTTATAAACGATTTGCCTAATATTAAATATAGACCTTACTCAGCGGATTTTGCAGCGATTCTTTCTGCTCTTTTACCCATTTTTTCCATGCATTTTTCCAGACGTTGCTGCTGAAGTTCTTGCAACTTAGTTTTCTGCTCTGCGGTTAAAACGCTCAACATTTTATGTTGTTGTTCCATTTTACCTACACGACGCTGAGCTTGTTTTTCAACCATTTCTGTTGCCAAGCTTTGAGCAGCTTGTGCATCAAAAGTATCCGCTAGCAAGACTGATTGCATCTGGCTATGACGAGCCATCATTTCTGCTTTTTTCACTTCAACGTCACCGCTGCGTTCCGCTCTACGAGCTTCACGAGAGGCATTACGCAACTCTTTTAGTTGCTCTTGCTGCTCATCAGTAAGGTCAAGTTGGCGGAACATACCTTTTGATACATCCATACATTGTTCGCCTTTACCCATGCCACCTTTTTGACCACCAGGACCGCCTTTTGCCATTGCCGTAACAGAGCCAAAAGCAAGAGGAAGAACCGTTGCAGCAATAACCAGTTTTTTAGCAAATTTCATAATCTATACCTCATTGAGTTTTATATCATGGCTGCTTCTGCAGCGCTTGAGTGTAGAATAGCGTTGCCAAAGTAAAGCAACGTACAGTGAGCGTAAAGAAGCGTAAAGATAGATTTTTCTGCTATTTAACGCATTATTATATGCAGGTATTGGATACTTATAAGAGACAAAGTTATGGCGCACATCCTGATTATTGATGACGACACAGAGCTAACGAGCTTGCTTAAAGACATTCTGAGTTTTGAAGGCTTTACCGTCAGTGAAGCTAACGACGGTCTCGCTGGATTAGAAGCGATAAACGATGGCGTCGACTTGGTGCTCATGGATGTGATGATGCCAAAACTGAATGGTATCGATACCCTCAAGCGACTTCGAGAAAAATGGGAAACCCCAGTATTGATGTTGACCGCCAAGGGAGATGAAATCGACCGAGTCCTTGGCTTTGAGCTAGGAGCTGACGACTACCTACCAAAACCATTCAGTGATCGTGAGTTGCTTGGACGTATTAAGGCAATATTACGTCGTACGCAAACACGGACCGAGCCGGAGTCAACCGACCACTATAGCTTCGACGATATTCAAGTCTACCCAAGTCGTCAGGAAGCACACTGTCAGGGACAGTTACTTGATCTTACCTCTACTGAGTTTGCGCTATTACAATATTTAGTTCAAAACCCAGGAGAAACGTTAACTAAAGAGGTCTTGAGTTTAGAGGTTCTTGGTAAGCGGCTGTCTACTTTTGATCGTGCCATTGATATGCACGTCTCCAATTTACGCAAAAAGCTCCCGGAGAAAACGGATGGCAAAGCAAGAATAAAAACCTTGCGTGGTCGTGGATATCTGTTGGTCAAGGAATAACCATGAAACTACCGAAAATCAACAGCCTATACGGGCGCATCTTTGCCATCTTTTGGACTACCATGTTACTGGTGCTTATTGCGGTACTGTCGTTACCGCACTTAGACCCAAGGGTGGCGCGTGATGTGCCGAGTGATACCCTAACCAAACTGTATAAGGTACGTGATAAGGTACAAAACCGCCTTGAGGGTGAGACTGACCTTTCCCGTGCGATCATGACGTTTGACAATCAGTTCTCTCGAGGTAACAACCATAGAAAGAACGAGGTGCCAAGGCTGTTCCTCTCTGAACAAGATGGCACCATCCTTAGCACTCAAGACCGCGATAGTTTTAAGTTTCGTACCCTGCAAAATTTTATCACTTCGGTAGAATCCCCAGATACGCCGATGCAAAAGCTGTATGGCAAATATATGCTGGCAGGTCCCCTACCGATTACCCTCGCCGACCAAGAACTCCATATGTATATCGGTATGCGTTGGAATCAACCGCCGCCATTTTTGATCAATCTATTTGATAAACCGCTGCAACTGCTTTTGGCAGTCATGGCGGTGAGCACACCGTTATTACTGTGGCTTGCATGGGCACTGAGTCAACCAGCAAGGCGATTGGAGCGTGCAGCACGACGAGTCGCCAAAGGTGAGTTTACCGAAGATCCTGAATTGGAAACGGGCACCGCTGAATTTAAACAAGCTGGCAGCAGCTTCAACCAAATGGTATTGGCGGTCAATCAGATAATCTCTGGACAGCAGCGTTTATTGTCCGACATCTCGCATGAACTGCGTTCACCGCTCACGAGGCTACGCATGGCGACAGCGCTGGCGACTCGTAAGCAAGGAGAAAGCCCTGAGTTAAAACGTATTGATACAGAGGCACAACGCCTAGAACAAATGATTGGTGAGCTGCTTGAATTATCGAGAATGAATATCGATAGCCATGTAACGCGAGAAACACAGCCGGCAAGCAGTTTATGGGAAGAAATACTCGATGATGCGCAATTTGAAGCAGAACAGAGAGGCAAACAATTAACCTACAGCGACATTCCCGACGTCACGCTCTCTGGTAACCCCAAACTGCTGATGAGTGCCATAGAGAACATCATCCGCAATGCCATCTGTTACGGTCAGAATAAGATCGATATCGAGATGCAAGTTGAGCAACAACACCTACTGATCTGCGTAGAAGATGATGGACCGGGCGTGCCTGAAGAGGAAATCAACGATATTTTTCGCCCTTTCTACCGCGTCTCAACTGCGCGAGATAGAGAATCTGGTGGAACTGGATTGGGACTGGCAATTACTCAAAGCGCTGTTTTGCAGCATAATGGTGAAATTACAGCCTCTCGCAGCAAATTAGGCGGCTTAAAAATGGCGGTAAAACTGCCACTATCCTTATAATGCTACCCTTGCTTCTCTCTTTATCAACAAATGACCGAATCTCTTTAGGTCATTTGTTGATATCAGTAGATACCCAAGTTACCTCAAGATGCTGAGTTCAGAGGACCTCGCATCTTGAGGTAACTTGGGTATACTCATAACCTCTCATTCAGATCAGAGTTTCCCAATGTTTGATATCGCTCTCTACGAACCAGAAATCGCTCCTAATACGGGTAATATTATTCGCTTATGCGCCAACTGTGGCGCTAATCTGCACCTTATCGAGCCATTAGGGTTTGATTTAGAAGAAAAGAAAGTGCGTCGTGCCGGTTTAGATTATCACGACCTAGCCAGAGTCAAGCGCCACAAAGATTACGCGGCCTTTTTAGAATACCTGCAACAGAACCAACCCAACTACCGCTTGTTTGCTTGCACAACCAAAACAACGGGGCACCATACTGACGCCAATTATCAGCAAGGCGATATTCTGCTATTTGGTCCTGAAACACGAGGGCTACCGGCAGAAGTCATCGAGAGCTTGCCGATGGAGCAGCGTATCCGTATTCCTATGATGCCAGATGCTCGTAGCCTAAACCTATCGAATGCGGTGGCTATTATCGCTTATGAAGCATGGAGACAGTTGGGTTTTAAAGGGGCAATGTAAAGCAAAATGAGAGGCTTAGGTCTCTCGTTGGTGACAAGGTGACAAGGTGACAAGACCTATTTTACAAGCAATAAAAAACCCAGCTAAAAAGCTGGGTTTTCAATACTTAACAAGTGAAACTTGATCAATTACTTGATTTTAGCTTCTTTGTACAGAACGTGTTTGCGGACAACTGGATCAAATTTCTTGATCTCAAATTTGCCTGGCATGTTACGCTTGTTCTTGTCAGTTGTGTAGAAGTGACCAGTGTCTGCAGTAGATACTAGACGGATTTTCTCACGAATGCCTTTAGCCATTGCTTAATTCCTCTTATACGTTCTCGCCACGAGAGCGGATATCAACAAGAACAGCATCGATGCCTTTCTTGTCGATGATACGCATACCCTTAGCGGTTAGACGTAGTTTAACAAAGCGTTTTTCGCTTTCTACCCAGAAACGATGAGTTTGTAGGTTCGGCAGAAAACGACGCTTGGTAGCATTTCGTGCGTGTGAACGGTTGTTACCCGTTACAGGACGCTTACCAGTTACTTGGCATACTCGGGACATGAATGTCTTCTCCAAATCGTTTCAGCTCGATATCAACCTTGGTGGCCGAACCTCAATTACAAGAGGCCATAACCATTATGGAATACCCATACAAGGCTATCAAAGGTCGCGCATTATACTAACTTGACGTGCATTGCTCAAGACCCGAACAGATCCTTTTTTAAGGATTTCGTGATCTTTTTCAATTTGAGCTGATATGGGTTGATAATTTTAGTGGGCGAACTATAGCAGAAAATCACCAAAACAAAAGCTCTGTATCACATTTCATACAATAAATTGCTAAATCTCACTCCGATTACTCAAATCCAGCCTCTTTCCGCAAACGAGACCACTTGACCATCGCCAATAACAAAGTGATCGAGTAAAGAAATATCCACCAAAGCGACAGCATCGGCAATACGACGAGTCACTCTTCTATCGGATTCACTGGGCTCCGCAATCCCTGATGGGTGGTTGTGTGCCAATATTATCCCCTTAGCATTATGCTCTAAAGCATGCTTGACGATTTCTCTTGGGTAGATAGAGGCAGAGTCTAGTGTTCCCTCAAACATCATTTCCTCCGCTATCAATCTATGCTGTGTATCTAAAAACAGCACATAAAAGGCTTCTCTCGTTCTGTGTCTCAGTTTATGCGTTAAATATTTTTCAGTTTGTTGAGATGAAATCAGTGCATCACCTCGCGTTATCGTTTCAGATAAATATCGATGACTCATCTCCAATACAGCTTGCAGTTGCGTATATTTTGCCGTTCCTAACCCTTTATGTCGGCAGAACTCATCCACTGGCGCAGAGAATAACGCGCGTAAAGACCCAAACTCTCGCAACAACTGATCGGCCAACTGAATCACATTGACGCCTCGAGTACCGGTTCTTAGGAAGATAGCCAATAATTCCGCATCGGTAAGGGTATGACTTCCCCGAGTCAATAACTTCTCTCTGGGGCGTGAATCATTGGGCAATGATTTAAGCATACTGTCACCTTGTCCTTTCTCCATTTGAAGCCAGTATCTGAATCAAACGCTAGATGCGCAAATGAGGCCTCCTCTTATGAGATAACTAAGCGCAAAACGGGTAACCTTCATAATAAATAAGGAGGAGTCAAAGTGACCTGTGCTATGAAAGTAGAACCAATAAATGACATTTGCTATCTTAGCTCCAGTATTTTTTAAGGAGCAGGCTATGCAACAAACATTAGCGGGAAAGAATATTCTTCTCGGAATTAGCGGAGGTATCGCTGCCTATAAATGCGCTGATTTAACCCGCCGTCTTATCGAGCGTGGTGCAAAAGTGCATGTCGTCATGACCAAAGCAGCGCAGGAGTTTATTACCCCGTTGACGATGCAAGCTGTCTCTGGAAACCCCATTTCGACAAGTTTGTTCGACCCTACGGCGGAATTGTCTATGGGGCATATCGAATTGGCCAAGTGGGCAGATCTAGTATTGCTGGCTCCAGCGACTGCGGATTTAATCGCTCGCGTTGCCGCCGGTATGGGCAATGACTTGCTCAGTACGCTAGTCTTAGCCACCGACGCCCCTGTTGCGGTTTCTCCGGCGATGAACCAGCAGATGTATCAAAACATCGCAACCCAAGAGAATATTGCTACCCTTGCTCGTCGCAACATGATGATTTGGGGTCCTGGTAAAGGGGAGCAGGCGTGCGGTGATGTCGGCATGGGACGTATGTTAGAACCCATGCAATTAGTTGGCTTATGTGAGGACTTCTTTGCACCTAAGCCTTTACACGGTCGTTCCGTCGTCATTACCGCCGGTCCGACCCGTGAAGCTATCGATCCTGTGCGCTACATCTCCAACCATAGCTCTGGAAAAATGGGATTTGCTCTAGCAGCAACCGCCGCCAAACTCGGCGCGAACGTCAGCTTGATCTCGGGTCCTGTTTCTTTAGCCACCCCGAATGGTGTCAATCGTATTGACGTCACTAGCGCTGAAGAGATGTATCAAGCGTCGCTAAAGTTGGCTAAGCAACACGATATTTTTATTGGCTGTGCCGCAGTTGCCGACTATCGACCCGAGCATCTTGCCACTCAAAAAATCAAAAAAAGTGCCGATAATGATAATATGCATATCAGCATGGTCAAAAACCCTGACATAATAGCGGCAGTCGCCAGTTTAACTGAGGCTCGTCCATTTACTATTGGCTTTGCGGCAGAAACTCAAGATGTAGAGAACTACGCCAAAGATAAACTGCAGCGCAAAGGGTTAGATATGATTTGTGCTAATGATGTTTCTGTTGAGGGACAAGGCTTTAACAGTGACAACAATAGTATTACCGTATATTGGGCTGACGATAAGAAAGAGTTAGGGTTCGGCAGTAAAACTGAATTAAGTCAAGCTATCCTGCTCACAGCGCTCGGGCAAATAGACTAACTAAATCACGCTATACTCGCCAAAATAAAACCTGCCTAAAGGCAGGTTTTCTGCTGTGAGAGCATGGCTTTAGTTAGAGATTGCTACCGAGCTCAATCATTTCACATATCGTACTACAGAAATAAAATCCCCATGCTGTAGACTGTCGATGCTCAGCACGACAAACTGGGTGAAGACACCGACAAAGTGACTCAATCTCACTTTGCCGGTAGATGAAATTTGTTGTTTTCAAAAGGAATAGGATTTATGTCCGCTACGAGAAAGTCGAATAGAAAAGAAGAAATTCTTCAAGCGCTGGCAGAGATGTTGGAATCAAATGAAGGAACATCACGCATAACAACGGCCAAGCTTGCTAAGCAAGTGGGCGTATCAGAAGCGGCTCTCTATCGTCATTTCCCAAGCAAAGCTCGAATGTTTGAAGGGCTGATTGAGTTTATTGAAGACTCGTTAATGTCTCGCATTAATCTCATTCTTGATGAAGAAAAGGATACACTGGCACGTGTACGTCTTGTGTTACAACTGATCTTAGGCTTCTCTGAACGAAACCCCGGATTAAGCAGAATCCTATCTGGTCACGCTCTGATGTTTGAAAACGAACGCTTACGCGACCGCATTAACCAACTTTACGATAGAATTGAAACCTCGCTTCGCCAAATCCTGCGTGAGCGAAAGATTCGTGAAGGGAAAAGCTTCCCTGTTGACGAAAGCGTACTTGCTGCACAACTTCTTGGTCAGGTCGAAGGTTGCCTGAATCGATTTGTTCGCTCAGACTTCAAATACACCCCAACGGCTAGCTTTGATGAGTATTGGGCACTATTAAAACTTCAACTGCAGTAATCAAATAAAATTTATGAGCAACGAAGACAGAATTAACAAACATCTATACGACGTCCGTTTTGAATGGGCGTTTCTTCATCCTCGCTACTGGGGGATGTGGCTAGGCATATTTTTCGCAGCACTGCTCGCCTTTATGCCGGTGAAATTGCGCGATCGACTGGCCAGCTACTTATCGACTATTGTCGTTAATAGAAATGGTCGTGTGGTAAAAAGAACACGCGTCAACCTTGAGTACTGTTTTCCAGACAAGTCCCCCGAAGAAATCGATACCATTGTCGCCGCAACGTTTGCGAAAGCGGCACAATATCTCTTTGGCTATTCGGAGTTTTTGGTTCGTTCAACCAAACACAACCAAAGCCGAGGAGTCATGATTGGTGAAGAAAACTTAACGCCTCTGCTTGAACAGGGCGAACGCGTCATCATACTCGCACCGCATGCTTGGGCAGTGGATTACCCAGCGGTCATGTTGGCGGCTCAAGGTCACAAGGTCGCAAGTATAATGAAGCCGCAAAAAAACCGTTTAGGTGCTTGGCTGATGCATGTACAGCGTATGCAGTATGGTGGGCGAATTTTCTCAAGAGAAGCTGGTATCAAACCATTTATTCGTTCGATCCAAGACGGCTATATTGGCTACTGGCTACCCGATGAAGACCATGGTCCAAAGAACTCGGTGTTTGTACCATTTTTCGGTACAGAAAAAGCCACACTCAAAGGCTTTGGTAAAATGGCGCGAGTTTGTCGTGCTAAAGTGGTTCCGATGCTACCTGCCTATAATGATAAAACAGGTAAATACGAGGTTCACGTACTCCCTGCTCTAGAAAACTTCCCAACAGGGGATGAGGAGCTAGATGCTCGAGCAATGAATAAAGCGATCGAGGACTTGGTGACAGAGAGACCAGAGCAATATATGTGGAATCTTTACCTGCTAAAAACGCAAAGAGATGATTTCAAAATCTACGAATCCACCAACAAAAAATAGTCTATAAAAAATGCGAGCTGAGCTCGCATTTTTTATGCCGGCTGGCAACGAGGACAGAAGAAGGTATTTCGCTGACCAATTTTTTGCTGCTGAATGAGTTCATCACAAACTCGGCAAGGTTCTCCTGCGCGTCCATACACCTGTAACTCCTGAGCAAAATAACCCGGTTTTCCATCAGTCTGAGCAAAATCTTTCAGCGTCGTGCCCCCCTGTTGAATGGCTTTATGCAGTACCAGCTTGATCTCTTTAACCAATCGCTGCCAATCATCAAGTGAGAGTTTATACGCTGGTATGATCGGCGCTACCTTAGCCGCAAACAGAGACTCGCTGGCGTAGATATTTCCCACACCAACCACATGACTGTTGTTCATAATAAAAGTTTTGACTGCGACCCGTTTGTTGTTTGCTCGCTCTTGCATCCACTGCGCCGAAAAGTCATCACTTAAAGGCTCTGGACCACAATTGTCAATCAACGCATGAGACTCTCCCGCTTCACTCCACAACCAAGCGCCAAAACGACGCGGGTCGTTATAACGCATCACTTTACCATTTCCCAACACCAGATCGACGTGGTCATGCTTGGTTGGCTCGGGCGGATGCTCAAGCACTCGCAAACTGCCCGACATACCCAGATGGATGATAGCCGTCCCGGCATCGGTATCAATCAACAGATACTTTGCTCGCCTGCGAATGGACTTGATTGTGTGTCCATGCAAACCGTGAATCTCCTCGGGGATCCACCAACGCAGTTGACGCTGGCGAACCACGATATTTTTTATTATCTGTCCCTCTAAGTGTGGCGTGATGCCCAGACGGGAGACTTCAACTTCAGGTAATTCAGGCATAGTTCGACTCTACGGGTTCATGTTGTGGAGTATGAGCTGTTGATCGTTCAAGCTGATCGCCAACCATTGGCTGTTGTAGTTCTGAATCAGCCAAAAAGTTTGCATATTGTAGGCGGTCACACGTTGCGGTTCTTCGATGTCTTGATACCAAATTTCTACCGTTACAGGGCTCTCCATGCTAGGTCTAAGTTTTTGCAACAAAGAATCATCGACTAGCGTTCCTCGCATTTCTCCCCAGGTAGAGACGATTTGCTCCGCCTGCTCACTTAAAGACGCCGGAATCGCCAACCATTGGTCATCGAAATAGAATTGTACTCCGTTGTAATTCAGTTCGATCGGTGCTTGATAAGGGTTGAGTACCGCAGCTTCAGGGTCAACGACGGACGGGGCAATCAAATATTGCTTAATCAATTGAGGCGAAGCCATCACCAAAATAAAAAGGGTAATGGCAACAATAAGGATGGTATTCCAGCGACGTCGCGTGATTTTAAAACGCTTAATAAACAACATAATCGGCAATTAATTCAATTTATTACGATCATCATCATCGTCATCGCCTTTACGCTCAAACTCGCCTTCAAAGGTATCGCCTTGCTGACGATCATCAAACGGATTTGAACCAAAAGGACCTTGCTGATGAAAACCACCAGCACCAAAGTTTCCTCCTGACACGGTTTTGACCACCATTTTCGTCATTAAGTACTTTGCCATAACCGCACGCGGGGCTGGCAATAGTACCAACATCCCGAAAGCATCTGTCATAAAGCCCGGCGTCAACAATAGAACCCCAGAAACAGCCAACATCACTCCCTCAAGGATTTGCTGAGCGGGCATCTCTCCTTGTTGCAGGCGGGTTTGTACTGACATCAAGGTTTGCAGTCCCTGACTACGAACTAAAGATGCACCGACAAATGCCGTCAACAACACCAGACCAATCGTTGGCCATAACCCTAAAAAACCACCGACTTGAATAAACAGACCGATTTCAATAATCGGCACAAAGATAAACAATAAAAGTAAAACGGCAAACACTAGGCACTCCTTTCGCCACGACGGGCGCTGTCTGTTTCGTATATCGCTGCAGCTTGGTATATCGCTTCAATTCACATACAAAACAGTGATGAATCTATGAATTATCCTTAGTTTACGCATAGCTGGCTGTAAATCACAACAAAAGAGAAGTAGAAGCCTGTTAGCTCACACTTTCACCAAGATAAATAAACCGTATTTCATTGCCTTACCCTGCTGTTGATTCATTAGCCATTATTAGTATTAAATTGCTGAAAATAGCGATCTACTTCTCGTCTTTAGTTGTCGCTTTGAGTAAGATATCCCTACACGCTGGGACGCATAAAAGTACCGCTGTGAATGGATTCTTAAAGCAATGATAGCCACACTGTTTTGTACGCAGAATAACTATAAGGATCCAAGGTATGGCAACTTCATCTTTACTCTCTCAAGACTCAACAACGACCGCGACTCGCATTGAAGAAGACCTACTCGGTCAACGCCACGTTCCTGCAGACGCTTATTATGGTATCCACACCCTACGCGCCATAGAAAACTTTAATATCTCTAATGCCACCATCTCTGATGTTCCAGATTTTGTTCGTGGCATGGTCATGACCAAAAAAGCGGCAGCGCTCGCTAACCGTGAACTCGGCGTTCTGCCAAAAGACACTTCACAATACATCATTCAAGCGTGTGATTTAATTCTTGATACTGGCAAATGTCTTGACCAGTTTCCTTCCGACGTATTTCAAGGTGGCGCTGGCACCTCCGTCAACATGAACGCTAATGAAGTCATTGCCAATGTCGCTCTGGAGCTTATGGGCAAACAAAAAGGCCAGTACGAATTCATTAACCCCAATGATCACGTCAACAAAAGCCAATCCACCAACTGCGCCTATCCTACGGGATTTCGTATTGCGGTCTACAACACCGTACTCAAGCTGATTGATGCCATCGAATACCTCAAAGGTTCATTTGAAAATAAGAGCCAAGAATTTTCCACAATTTTAAAAATGGGTCGCACTCAACTTCAAGACGCCGTCCCAATGACCGTAGGACAAGAGTTCCATGCTTGGGCGGTGACCTTAAACGAAGAGATCCGCAACCTGGAGTACACCTCGAAACTGCTTCTTGAAGTCAACTTAGGCGCAACGGCTATCGGCACTGGCTTAAACGCCGCAGAAGGCTACCAAGCACTAGCCGTGAAACACCTCGCTGATGTGACGGGCTATGACTGTGTCCCTGCTGAAGATTTGATCGAAGCCACCTCAGACTGCGGTGCATACGTGATGATTCATAGTGCTTTCAAACGCTTAGCGGTTAAGCTCTCAAAGATTTGTAACGACCTAAGATTGCTCTCTTCAGGTCCACGAGCGGGTCTAAACGAACTAAACCTGCCACAACTGCAAGCAGGTTCTTCCATTATGCCAGCCAAAGTCAATCCGGTGATCCCAGAAGTAGTCAACCAAGTCTGTTTCAAGGTATTGGGTAACGACAACACCATCTCATTTGCAGCAGAAGGGGGGCAGTTACAGCTCAATGTAATGGAACCCGTCATTGCGCAAAGCATGTTTGAGTCAGTTAGCATCCTGAAAAACGCTTGCATCAACCTCCGTGATAAGTGCATTGACGGTATTACGGTCAATAAAGAGGTATGTGAACACTACGTCTATAACTCTATCGGCATCGTCACCTACCTTAATCCCTATATTGGACATCACGAAGGCGATATCGTCGGCAAGATTTGTGCAGAAACAGGCAAGAGCGTAAGAGAGGTCGTCTTGGAACGAGGACTACTCACCGCGGAGGAATTGGATGAAATCTTTGCCGTAGGCAACTTGATGAAGCCGCAATACAAAGCGAAGCGCTACGATTAAGCTCCTTTACCAAGGCCCTTCAAAGGGCCTTTTTGCTATTGAAGCCACTCTAAACTAGGTTTAAACACAGAGATTTAAACTTGGTAGTACAAACAAATAAATTAAGATATTAAGAGGAAAACATATGGTTGCTATAGAGCTGGCCGTGGTACTGCTGTTTATTTACTTCGGGGCACGTATTGGCGGCATTGGAATTGGGCTTGCAGGTGGTGCGGGTGTCGTCGCACTCTCTTTAATACTTGGGGTTCCAACCAGTCAAAGCTATATTCCTGTCGATGTCATTCTCATCATCATGTCGGTGATCACTGCCATTGCGGCGATGCAGGTCGCGGGTGGCATGGATTGGCTAGTACAATTGGCGGAAAACTTTTTAAGAAAACACCCTGAAAGAATCACTTTTTATGCGCCCATTGTTACCTTTCTTATGACCTTACTTGCGGGTACTGGACACACTGCTTTCTCGACATTGCCTGTGATTGCTGAAGTTGCTAAAGGACAAGGAATTCGACCCTCTCGTCCTCTATCTATCTCCGTCGTCGCTTCACAGATTGCGATTACCGCCTCACCGATCTCAGCGGCGGTCGTCGCATTTGCTGCGATGCTCGCACCAATGGGCGTTGACTACCTGACTCTGCTCGCAGTATGTATTCCAACGACCTTTATTGCTTGTATGGCAGGCGCATTTGTTGCCAACTTTATGGGCAAAGATCTACAAGATGATGAAGTGTATCAACAGCGTCTCGCCAAGGGACTGGTCAAATTAACCGATGCTCAACAGCGTGTGATTCCCGCAACAGCAAAAACCGCGACCTATATCTTCTTAGCCGCCATCGCCTTTGTGGTTTGTTATGCTGCGGCGATTTCTGGCTCAGTTGGGCTTATCAAAGATCCGACATTAGGTCGCAACGAAGCGATTATGACCATCATGTTGACTGCGGCGGCGGCCATTACTCTGTTCACCAAGATTGATGCGTCTAAGATCCCCTCTGCCGCGACTTTCCGCTCAGGGATGACCGCTTGTGTCTGCGTTCTAGGCGTAGCATGGCTTGGCTCAACATTCGTTAACGCACACGTCAATGACATCAAAGAAGTCGCAGGAGAACTGTTAGAAGGGCATCCATGGATGCTCGCGCTCGTGCTGTTTTTTGCCTCTATGCTGCTCTACTCCCAAGGCGCAACGACGGTAGCTTTGATGCCAGCGGCGCTAGCAATTGGTGTCGCGCCATTGACGGCGGTTGCCTCCTTTGCTGCGGTCAGTGCGTTATTCGTACTTCCAACTTATCCAACCTTGCTGGCTGCGGTCGAGATGGATGACACCGGTTCAACACGTATTGGACAGTATGTCTTTAACCATCCGTTCTTTATTCCGGGCGTGGTGACTATTTCGACTGCTGTGGCATTGGGCTTTGCGTTTGGTGGCTTACTGATTCATTAATCGGCTGAATATTAAGGGTCACCCTAGATACCTCTATCAACTCAAGAGAAAAATTAACTCAAGAGACGAGTTTTAGGTAACGGGACTATCGTGGTGACTCTTTTTTTATTTTGCTTGAAACATTTCCCTCTATCTTCCTGTCTTAACTTCATATAACCTCACTCAATTGGTATAAGATTTACTCTGCTGTTATGAGACAAACATTTAAAAAAATTCTATTCATACTGCTGATCTTGGTTGCGACACCAAGTTTTGCACTGTTTGGTCAAGCCGATAACAGTGGTGCCTTTGCGCCTCAAGCAAACAATCGCTTTGTTGCTGTTGATGAAGCCTTTGCCTTTAATTTCTATCAGCAAGACAACCGTCTGTTTTTGGACTGGCAAGTCAAAGAGGACTATTACCTTTATCAAGAACGACTGAATATCAGTGGACAAAACCTCACCATCGATAACATCAGTTATCCCGATGGAACGCCGTACCAAGACGAATTTTTTGGTGATGTCCATATCTATACCGAACCGCTGTTTGCAGAAGTCACATTGAGCCAGTATCAACCGGGCTCTCAAGTCATCGTTCAATATCAAGGCTGCGCCAAAGCTGGTTTCTGTTACCCACCAGAGACTCGAGTGATTGATATCGCCCCTTTTGTCGATAGCGCCCCTTTTGTCGATAACACCAAAACGCCAGCAGTCAACAACGCAGAAAACTTACCCCAGAGGCAAACCGATCTGTCATCCACTTCTGCGCCGCAAGATCTGACATCGAAGCTCGAACAAAACTGGTGGACGCCAGCTCTATTTCTATTGCTGGGTGTTGGGCTTGCTTTTACGCCTTGCGTCTTGCCTATGTATCCCATTCTTACCAGCATCGTTTTGGGAACCGGCAAACGCAGCCAGAAGCAGGCACTCTGGCTGTCATTTATTTATGTTCAGGGAATGGCGCTCACTTACACCCTACTAGGTTTAGTCGTTGCCTCCGCTGGCATGCAGTTTCAAGCGGCGATGCAGCACCCGTATGTGTTGATCGGCTTGAGTGTTCTGTTTATCGCTTTAGCGCTGTCTATGTTTGGCGCCTACACCTTACAATTACCTAGCCGTGTGCAAACTTGGCTCAATGGTCTTAGCAACAAGCAACAAGGTGGCAATGTCCTTGGTGTGTTCGCTATGGGCGCGATCTCAGGTCTAGTGTGTTCACCTTGTACCACAGCGCCGCTCTCTGGAGCGCTGCTCTATGTCGCGCAAAGCGGAGATCTGATTACTGGTGCGGTTGCTCTGTATGCCCTTGCACTCGGGATGGGGATTCCATTGATTGCGGCGGCGGTGTTTGGCAACAAGCTGCTACCGAAAGCGGGGGGCTGGATGGACCGAGTTAAAATTCTGTTTGGCTTTGTTCTACTCGCCGCACCTCTATTCCTGTTGGAGCGAATCATTCCTGAGTTTTGGGCAAGTCTCTTATGGAGTCTATTGGGTCTTGCTGCCTTTGGTTGGCTTTATCACCAAAAAAATCAATTACCGTTTGGATCTTGGAAGCAAACCTTGGTGGGTATTGTTGCCGTATTAGGGATTATTGCCTCGATTCAACCTCTGCTGCAACTGTGGTATTCATCGCCTAGTCAATTGACTATTCAGACCTCGAACGTCGAATTTATTCACATCGACAACCTGAATGAACTACAAGCGGTCTTGGCACAAGCTAAGCAGGACAATAAACCGGTCATGTTAGATTTCTACGCTGATTGGTGCGTCGCCTGTAAAGAGTTTGAAAAGTACACCTTCCATCATGCTCAGGTAGAACCTGTCCTCGAACAATTTGTCTTAGTACAAGCAGACGTCACCAAAAATCAGCCACAAGATATTGAGTTGTTAAAAGCAATGCGTGTATTGGGACTGCCGACGATTGAGTTTTGGAGTCGTCAAGGTGACCCATTGCCGAGTGCTCGTCTAACGGGCTTTGTTAAAGCTCCCGAGTTCTTACAACACCTTGAAAAAAATGGCTTGATACAATAAAAAGTCGATTTTCATCAGAGTTTTGCACCAAGTTGATTGTGGGAAGATAGGTAGACATCAATAATAGATGTTAACATTTCATCAACACAATGGAATCACATGGAACTGAGCTATAGCATCATAATTGCCGACGACCACCCGCTGTTTCGCAATGCGTTGTTTCAATCAGTGCATATGGCCATTGGTGGTGCGAACCTGTTGGAAGCCGACTCGCTCGAGTCACTTTTGGCTCTTCTCGAAAAAGGGGAAGATCCAGACCTGATTCTACTTGACCTAAAAATGCCAGGCGCGAACGGTATGTCAGGACTTATCCAACTGAGAGCCGATTATCCCGATATTCCTATCGTGGTTATTTCGGCCAGCGAAGAGCCTAGCATTGTCTCTCAAGTCAAAATGCACGGCGCTTTTGGTTTTATCCCTAAATCCAGTGATATGAAAACCCTAATTGCCGCGCTGAATCAAGTGCTTGAAGGTGACCCTTACTACCCTGCCGCATTACTGGTCAATCAAACTCAACAGCATACTGAATTGGCAGACAAAATTGCCACCCTCACGCCTCAACAATACAAGGTTTTGGGGATGTTGTCGGATGGTCTTCTCAATAAACAAATCGCCTATGATCTCAATGTATCTGAAGCAACGATTAAAGCGCACATGACTGCTATTTTTAGAAAGCTTGGGGTAAAGAATCGCACGCAAGCCGTCATTCTATTGCAGCAAATGGACAGTGAGGTTCAGTAAGCATCATCATTGCGGTAAAAATGACGCTAACTAACCTGATACCGTGTCTAGGTTGTGTAACTCATATCCTATTATGTAACGAAAGGTGATCTTCATATTGGTGGATATGAGATAACATACGATAATACCCTTGCTGCGCTTATTTGCTGTCCTTATTCACAGCAGGAAACCGCGTCCACCTCTTGGCTTACTCATACCTTGGGAGTGTACCCTTGCTAACCATTATTGTGACTCAATTTGTTGTACTCTGGGCCGTCATTGATCCTATCGGCTCCGTTCCTGTCTACCTATCACAAACTGCGCATCTTGATACCAAGCACCGACGTATCGTTGCTCTGAAAGCCGTCGCCATTGCTACCGGTGTACTGCTGTTTTTCCTTTTCGTCGGGCAACTTCTGCTCGAAGCGATGCAGATCCCTCTCCCCGCTTTTCAGGCTGCTGGTGGATTGGTGCTGCTACTCTTTGCCTTAACCATGATATTTGGCGAAAGCAAACCGGAAGAAGAAATTAAACTGAGTGGCGAAACCAGTCGAGCGCAATTGGCGGATCTTGCCGTCTATCCACTTGCCATCCCTTCAATAGCCTCACCGGGCGCTATGATGGCGATTGTGATGCTGACAGATAACCATCGTCACTCAGTGATCGATCAATCAATTACCGCTTTGGTGATGTTAGTGGTTCTGCTGATCACCTTGGTTTTACTCTTAGGGGCAAGTCGGATCCAGAAATGGATTGGTAATGTGGGTGCGGCCATTATTAGCCGAGTCATGGGTTTGATTTTAGCCGCTGTCGCCGTCAATAACCTGTTACAGGGAATAAAAGACTTCTATATTTAGTCAAAATCATTAGACCTTAGGCTAACTTAACATTGCCTTAACAATTAACATTTGCCGTGCTCGTCAATTAAACACCTGTATTGCAGGTGTTTTTTTGTTTTTACACCTCGACTAAAGTTGCAATGCTCTTCTTTCTCTCTCCTGCTACCTTATCTGAGACCACAAATGTTAACAACCTGTAACAAAGGAGAGCGTTATGGCGTTTGAATCATCGGAACAAGCACAAGCCTACTGGAAAGAGAACCTAGGCGTGATGGGTACACTATTAGCAACCTGGTTTTTGGTTTCCTATGGTGCAGGGATCCTATTTGTTGATGTACTCAATACTATTCAATTTGGCGGCTTCAAACTCGGTTTCTGGTTTGCTCAGCAAGGATCGATCTACACCTTTGTTGTACTGATCTTTGTTTATGTGGCTCGTATGAATGCGCTAGATAAAAAATACAACGTACAAGAAGACTAAGAGGCAACATAATGGATATTCAAACTTGGACGTTTATTCTCGTCGGCATTACTTTTACCCTCTATATCGGCATTGCTATCTGGGCTCGTGCGGGCTCAACGAGCGAATTCTATGTAGCTGGTGGTGGCGTACACCCAGTAGCAAACGGCATGGCTACCGCCGCCGACTGGATGTCAGCGGCTTCCTTTATTTCTATGGCAGGCATCATCTCCTTTATCGGTTATGACGGCGGTGTGTATCTTATGGGTTGGACCGGTGGATATGTACTGTTAGCACTCTGTCTCGCTCCTTACCTCCGTAAGTTTGGCAAATTCACTGTGCCTGACTTTATCGGTGATCGTTATTACTCAAAAACCGCGCGCATGGTGGCGGTCTTTTGTGCCATTTTCGTTTCTTTCACCTATGTCGCCGGTCAGATGCGTGGCGTCGGTGTGGTATTTGCCCGATTCCTTGAGGTCGATATTAACCTTGGGATTGTCATCGGCATGGCCATCGTTTTCTTCTATGCGGTAATGGGAGGAATGAAAGGGATAACTTATACGCAGGTCGCCCAGTATTGTGTGCTTATTTTCGCCTTTTTAGTTCCTGCGATTTTTACCTCATTGATGATGACCGGTTCGGTATTCCCACAAGTCGGCTTTGGTTCGACCATCTCCGGCACCGATACCTATCTGCTGGATAAACTGGATGGCTTGACCCAAGAGTTGGGCTTTACCGCCTATACCGATGGCTCTAAAAGTATGGTTGATGTGTTCTTTATTTGTGCAGCTTTGATGGTCGGTACTGCGGGTCTACCGCATGTGATTATCCGCTTCTTCACCGTTCCTAGAGTGAAAGATGCTCGTATCTCGGCAGGTTGGGCACTGGTGTTTATCGCTTTGCTCTACACTACCGCACCAGCGGTCGCCGCCTTTGCTCGCGTGAATATGATCGATACCATTAATGGTCCAGATATGAAGGGGGTTGCGGCAACCGAAGCGCCAAGTTGGTATAAAAACTGGGAAAGCACCGGTCTAGTCGCTTGGGAAGATAAGAACGGAGACGGCAAGATGTTCTACTCTGGCGATGAACGCAATGAGATGAAAATCAACCGTGACATTATCGTTCTCGCGTCTCCAGAACTTGCTCAATTACCTAACTGGGTCGTTGCGTTACTGGCGGCAGGGGGACTCGCGGCGGCACTGTCCACGGCAGCGGGTTTGCTACTGGTTATCTCAACCTCTATATCTCATGACTTGCTGAAAAAAGGCTTCAAGCCCAATATGACCGACAAGCAAGAGTTGCTCGCCGCGCGGATCGGTGCCGCATTGGCCATTGTCGGGGCGGGTTATTTGGGGATTAACCCACCGGGGTTCGTTGCTCAGGTCGTCGCCTTTGCGTTTGGTCTCGCGGCTTCATCCTTCTTCCCCGCGATTATTCTCGGCATCTTCTATAAGAAGATGAACAAAGAGGGCGCGATTGCCGGTATGTTGTCAGGCATTGCCTTTACCGCGGCTTACATCATCTACTTCAAGTTCATCAACCCAGCTGCCAATACGCCAGATAACTGGTGGTTTGGCATTAGCCCAGAAGGCATTGGGACATTGGGTATGTGCCTTAACTTTACGGTATCAATTATCGTTAATAAGTTCACGGCTGAAGTCCCTCAGAACGTACAAGATATGGTGGAATCCATTCGCTACCCGAAAGGATCAGGCGCAGCGCAAGACCATTAATATTCAATGATTTAACTAACGAAAAGCCACTTACCTAAGGTAAGTGGCTTTGTTCTATTCACCAATCACTAATTAGATTGAGCCTCTAACGCTCGATTCAACACCGCTCTCAGCTTTAATGGTTTAACTGGTTTTTTAATAAACCCAAAACCGTGAGAACGAATACCCTCAAGCATGGATTCCGTTCGGTCGGCGCTAATGATCACGCCCTGAAAATTATCCCCCAACCGCAACCGGAACTGTTGCAACACTTCTAACCCCGTTCGACCATTGTCTAAACGATAGTCCGACAAAATGACATCGGGCTGCCAACCTTGCTCTAAAAACTCAAGACTGGTCACCAAATCAAGCGCGGTTTTCACTTCACAGTGCCAGCGTTGCAGTAAGGTCTCCATCGCCACTAAGATATCGGCTTCATTGTCCACACACAGCACCTTCAAGCCAGCGAGATCATCATTGGCAACCACGCTTTGTTTGGGGGCGACCGCAAGATCAACGTGATCAACACGATCCAAGGTAATAGAGAATACGCTGCCCTGCCCCGGCCAAGATCGCATGGAGATCTGATGACGAAGCACATGAGCAATACCTTTCGAAATCGCTAAGCCTAACCCTAGTCCTTGATCCGCATGCACTCGATCAACCCGAGTAAATTCATCAAAAATTTCTTTCTGTTTGTCATCCTCAATGCCAATCCCATCATCCCAAACATCAATGCGCACGTGCCCATTGACCCTTTTCGCTCCCAATAAAACCTTACCTTCTGGGTTGTAACGAAACGCATTGGTTAAGAAGTTCTGTAGCACTCGACGCAATAATTTTGGATCAGATTTCACCTTAAGGCTGGTTGGCACCACGGCAAAATCAATATTCTGCCCTTTAGAGATCGCGCCGAACTCCGCTTGCAGATTATTGAAGACATCTTCAAGAGCAAACCCTCGCACACAGGTTTGCAGCTTGCCTGACTCAAGGCGAGAAATATCCAACAGATCACCAATTAGCTCCTCTGCTGCGCCTAAGGCACTCTCGATATGAGAACTGATTTTACCCGTTTCCTGATCTTTACTTGCCTCAGACAATGACGATGCAAACAATCGAGCGGCATTCAGTGGTTGCATTAAATCGTGGCTCACTGCCGCTAAAAAACGCATTTTTGACTGAGATTCAAGCTCCGCTTTCTGTGTCGCCATAACCAGACGTTTATTCAACTGCTCTAACTCTTGAGTCCGTTCGGTCACTCTCGACTCCAAACGCTCGTTGGCATCTCGCAGGGCGCTCTCTGCTTCTCTAAACACGGTGATATCGGAAAAGCTCATCACAAAACCGCCACCGGGCATGGGGTTGCCTTGCACCTCAATGACGCTGCCATCGGAACGAATACGCGACGATGTATGAGGCGAGCCTTGCTCTAAGTAATAGATGCGCTTTTGCACATGCTCTTCAGGATCACCCGGACCACACAACCCCTGTTGCGCGTTATGACGAATAACATCAGAAATGGGTCGCCCGACCTGAATCAATCCCGCAGGAAAAGAGAACAACTCCAAATAACGACGATTCCACGCCACCAAGCGAAGTTGCTTATCCACCACGGCAATGCCTTGGCCGATATGCTCTATCGCTCCTTGTAGTAATCCCCTGCTGAAGTGATACAACTCCGAAGCTTCATCAACGATAGTCGCGACTTCTTCTAGCTGCATATTGCGCCCTTGCAGCGCTGATCCCAATACCAACTTGGCGGAGGAGGCACCGAATACACCGGCGAGAATACGTTCCGTATGACGAATCAACTCCGCCGAGGCTTGCTCATTCGGTAACGCTTGCTGTTGCTGTTGCTGCCAAAACTGCTCAAATGCGCTGCGAACCCGAGCCTGACCCACAAAGCGCGATGCCAGCATCTGCAACTCTTCAACCGTCACGCGACTTTGATACAGACTCAGGTTTTCATTATCGGGTAATGGGCTGCCAACAAAAGAGGCTGACTGCAATCGCTCAGTTAAACTGGAACGAGTAAACAGCGACACCAGCACATAGCTGACACCATTGACGACGACACTCATCAACATGCCCCAATCGGCACTGCTGATCGCTAAACCTGCAAGTAAATCTGGTGGCGTAATCAGCCAAATCAACAGGTTATTGTCTGCGTTTCCGGCAAGCAGTCCGGTGGTACTCATTAAATTAATTAGCCACAGAGCAAAACCCAAAAACAGCCCCACATACACGCCATTTTTGTTGCCCGAACGCCAGTACATTCCCCCTATCAAAGCGGGAGCGAATTGCGTGATCGCGGAAAAAGACAGGAAACCGATGGTCGATAACGCATGTACTGAGTCCAATACTTGATAGAACAACCAAGCGCCAAACAACAACAGACAAATCAGTGCACGACGAATCACCAACAGCAAGCTAGAAAAATCTCGATGAGAGCGATTCACCAAACGAATACGCGTTAGCAATAACGGCATGACTAAATCATTCGATACCATGATCGCCAGAGCAATAGTCGAGACAATCACCATACCACTGGCAGCGGACGTGCCCCCCAAAAACGCCAGCATAGCGATAAAGTCTGCTCCCACCGCACTGGGGATGCTAATGACAAACATATCGGGTGACGTGCCAGCCAATAGTCCTTGTCCAACCCATGCGATTGGTAACACAAAAAGCCCCATCAAGAGCAGATAACAGGGGAATAGCCACCTTGCCGTGTGCAGATCTTGCGCTTGCTCATTTTCGACCACCACCGTATGAAACTGACGCGGTAGACAGATAAACGCTAACATGGTCAAAGCGGTGTGAATCAGCAGCGTTGGGATATTGGGAGGTTGATAAGTACTCGCCGCCAATTGTGCTAATTCAATATCATCTCGGCTAAGCAATAAATACACGATAAATAAACCGACCGCCAAAAAGGCGAACAGCTTAATGATGGACTCGAACGCCACCGCCATCATCATGCCTCGGTGATGTTCTGTGTTGTCTATGTGTCGTGTACCAAACAGCATGGTGAAAATGGCAAGCGCAGCCACAATAAACCAAGATATATGGAAGTCTTGATAGCCTAGGTCGGACGCAAGTCTGGGCGCTACCACGTCCAATCCCATTGAGATACCGCGCAGTTGCAGCGCGATATAAGGTAAGATGCCCGCCACCGCAATAACGGTAACTACCACCGCCAAACCTTGAGATTTTCCATAGCGGGCGGCGATAAAGTCAGCAATCGAGGTGATGTGTTCTCGCTTGGCGATTAAGATCAATCTAGCAATCACTCGCCAGCCAAAAGCGAATAACAAAATAGGGGCAATATAGATGGGCAGGAACGCCCAAGGATTACTGCTCGCCTGCCCCACCGTGCCGTAAAAGGTCCAAGAAGTGCAGTAGACGGCAATAGACAGGCTATATATCCAAGGTCGCCAATTTGATAGCCAAGACTTTTGCCTATCTCCATACCAAGCGATCAGGAATAACACCCCTAAATACGCCAAAGAAATAGGTACAACTAACCATCCTTGCATTCAATTCATCCCTTTAAATTGACAACCGACCCGTCATCAATTTAAAGAGGTTTATTGCAATAACTCAAATCGTTAGCATCAATTTTGTGGATTCACCCAAGCGAAAGTCATTCTCTGTTAACGATTTAATTGGATTCCAGCGAGGTCGCGGTATTGATATTGGTGATCTTGCTTTTCGGTTCATCCAATCGGATAAACAGGGCAACGATCCCCATAACAGCCATTCCCCAAAACACATTGGCACCCCAAAGTTGATAACCCCAACCACTGACCGCGGTCATAAAAGCAATAAACGCCCCCAATGGTAACGCGTTATATAAAGACTGTAGCGCGACCATCTTGCTGGCATCCGACTTTTGAATATATTGAATGGCTGCGATATGGGCGATCGCAAACGTCACACCATGAAGTAATTGGATCATAACTAACCCAGCCACTTCTGTCGTTGAGGCGGTGAGTCCCCATCGAACCACCACTCCTATGGAAGAGATAATAAACAGTGTGCGCAGCGACATACCCGTGAACCAACGCTTACTAAATGCAAACAACAAGACTTCTGACACCACACCCAAGCTCCAAAGATAACCAATGGTGCTTTCCGGGTATCCGGCTTCCTTCCAGTAGATAGAGCTAAAGCCGTAATAAGCCGCATGGCTGCCTTGAATCAAGGAGATCAATACCAAAAAACGAATCACAGAGGGATCGCGTAATAGGCTGATGATCTTCGGTCTAGGCTGTGCTGTGGTTTGCTCTGACACTGGCATCGGATTAGGGTTTCTCATTGATAGCAACATTGCCAGAATAAAACCAGCAAGTGCGGTGTAGACAATCGCATTAGCACCAAACAGGGACGCGATATAACCGACCGCCGAGGAGCCGACGATAAAGGCAATCGATCCCCACAAACGTGCCCGACCGTAATCCAACATGCCACGATTAACGTAGTGGTTCGCCATCGAATCCGAGAGCGGAATCATCGGACCAAAGCTTAAATTAAACAAAATGGTGACGGTGGCGAGCATGGTAAAATTAGGCTCAACCAATAAGTGTGCTGCCACAAAGAGGCTACTGGCAAACGTTATCCAACGCAGAGCTGGCAGTAGGCTCTCCACTCGGTAAATACGTGGCGTGATAACAAGATTGGCAACACAACGAGTGGCAAAACCAATCCCCATTAACATTCCAACATCCGCTGCCGATACGCCTTGACCTTCAAACCATAGCGCCCAAAACGGCAGATACACACCGTAAGCAAAAAAGTAACCCGATAAATACTGAGAAACCCAACCAAATGGGCGGGGATTGAACATAAACGAAATCCGATAGCAAACAGCGACAAGCCAAAAGTGCGCCTATTATGCAACGACCCAACTCCCTGAAAAAGGGAATTGTTTGCAACTCACCATTTCCTCAAAAGCGGACGTACTAAAATAATAGGGCAAAGCGAGTCACTCTCTCTTAAAACACTTAGGCAATATTCGACTAAAGTCGTCTGGAGCTTGTCCTAGCTTTTGCCACACTATAACTCGTGAACTGTATCTGAAGCTGATTTCACAGCGTTTACCCCAAGGTGCCTGTTATGCCCGATAAGTTTAATATGTCATCTCCACCCTTTGATCGGCTGTCTGTAGCGGGACAGAAAGAGCTGCGCGCCAGCTTAGATGTCGCCTATTACCGTGAAAATGAGCTTATCCTGCGTGCCGGGCATTGCAGCCAGCAACTGTTTGTTATTATCAAAGGCTCGGTCGAGGAGCGTGACAGCCAAGGGCAAGAGATTTACGCTCACTACACCTTTGATGATATGTTCGACGTTCGGGCGCTACTCGATGGCACTACCAAGCACAATTACGTCGCCCTTGAAGATACGCTCACTTACCTGATTCCCAAAGAGGTGTTTACTCGTCTCTATCAACAAAACGGTCAATTTGCCGCCTATTTCAATACCAGTCTGGCTTACCGACAACAGTTGCTAGACCAATCGAAAAAACAGCAGTACTTAACCGAATTTGTGCTCACCAAGGTCAGCAAAGAGATCTACCACCCGCCACTGATTCTCTCAGCACAAATGAGCATAGTTGCAGCGACTCAGGAATTGGTCGATTTTGGTATCGATGCCGCCCTTGTCGAGTTGTCGCACGATGACCCCAGACGGCAACACGCTGCCAACCCGCTGCCTTATGGCATCATTACTCGTACTAACCTGCTACATAGCCTCGTGTTCGAACAGCTCGACCGAGAGCAAAGTATCGGGCGCATCGCCACTTACCCAGTGCATAAGGTAGAACACGGCGATTTCTTATTTAATGCCATGGTGGCAATGACCAAACAAAAAGTGAAACGCTTGATGGTCAGCCAAGGGAATCAAGCGGTAGGCATGTTGGATATGACTCAGATCCTCAGTGCCTTTTCGACCCATTCTCATGTCATTACCCTGAGTATCGCGCGCGCTTCAAGTGTCGATGAATTGGCACTGGTTTCGGTTCAGCAAAGAAAGCTGGTGAGCCAACTGATCAATAACGGTGTCCGTACCCGATTTATGATGGAGTTAACGTCCGCTATCAACGATCAAATCATAGAGAAAGCCTTTGAACTGGTGCTGCCTCCCGCAATGCAAGGTCATTGCTGCTTAATGGTGATGGGCTCCGAAGGTCGATGTGAACAGATACTGAAAACGGATCAAGACAACGCGTTAATCATCAGAGAGGGCTTGGAATGGCCAAACCAAGACGCCACGCTCAAATCACTCACACACACCTTGGCGCGCTTGGGCTACCCACTCTGTCCCGGTGAAGTGATGGTTTCCAATGTTCAGTGGGTAAAAAGTTTACCTCAATGGCAGCAGCATATTGACCATCTGGTTTCCGCTGCCAATCCAAACGCGGTCATGGAGTTAGCCATTCTCGCCGACGCTCGACCGGTCGCCGGCAATAGCGAACTTTTTCAGCCCGTTAAACAGCATTTAACCCAGACTTTAGTCGATAAAGAGCAGCTGTTGTCTGAGTTCACCCGCCCTGCCATTAACTTTGCTTTGCCTCTTACGCTGTTTGGTAACGTCAAGTCGGAAAAAGGCGGATTAGATATCAAACAAGGAGGGATCTTCCCAATCATTCATGGGGTTCGCGCCCTCAGTCTTGAATATGGAATTAGTGCCACCAATACCTTCGAACGAATTGAAGCCTTAGTCAGCGCTAATGTGTTAGAAACCTCCACCGCTGACAACTTGTCTGAGGCATTGAAACAGCTACTAAAATTGCGCTTGCATCAACAACTCAGCAGCCAAGAAACCACCAACACCATTAGCTTGCAGCAGCTCGATAGACCGGAACGAGATCTGCTGAGACACAGTTTGCACATCGTAAAGAAATTCAAGCAGTGGCTTGGCTATCACTACCAAATTCGTCATTGATGACCCATGTTGTGAACAAGGAAGTGGCATTATGAATCGTATCGCAGCCTTATATTGGCGACATAAACTCAAGAAAAGCCCCTATCGTTGTCTATTTGAAACGCCCTCTGGCAATGAGTTTGTTTCTCTTGATTGTGAAACGACGAGCTTAGACCCAAACGTTGCCGATGTTATATCAATTGCTGCCACCAAAATTATCGACAACCGCATCATCACCAGTCAGCCTTTTGATATTCGCTTACGCGCCCCAGAGTCACTCGATCAACACTCGATAAAAGTCCACCATATTACCCATCAAGAACTCGCCAATGGTGCCTCTGAACAACAAGCCATCTTGGCTCTGCTAGAGTTTATCGGCAATCGCCCCTTAGTCGGGTATCACATTCGCTATGACAAAAAAATTCTCGACCGGATCTGTAAAAAGCACGTTGGCTTCCCATTGCCTAATCGACTTATCGAAGTCAGTCAGATATATCACGACCAGCTGCTAAAACAGTTACCGAATGGCTACTTCGATCTGAGCTTAGAGTCTATCTGCCGCCATCTGCAAATTCCAAGCTACAATAAACACGATGCACTGGAAGACTCAAAAACCGCTGCGCTTATTTTTGTCAAATTAACCCGCAGTACCTTGCCACCATTTCAACACTAACCTCATGTTAGCTCGAACTTTACGGTCTTAATAAGCTGAAACCTAAGCCTAAAGTCTAATTGCCCAATAACCGCTTGTAGCCGAGAGTTATAACCAACAACTCAATCGACAAGGAGAGATGCAATGAGTGACGTTCATGTTTATCCGGTTAAAGAAAATATCAAGGCTCATACCCATGCGGATAACGACACCTATCTTTCGATGTATCAGCAATCTGTCACCGACCCTGAAACCTTCTGGAGTGAACATGGCAAGATCGTAGATTGGATAAAGCCATTTACCCAAGTGAAGCAAACCTCATTCGATACCGGGCATATCGACATTAAATGGTTTGAAGACGGTACACTCAATGTTTCCGCAAACTGCATCGATCGCCACCTAGCCAGCAAAGGCGATGACGTTGCCATTATTTGGGAAGGGGATGACCCACAAGACGACTTGACCCTGACCTACAACCAACTGCATCAACAAGTCTGCCTCTTTGCCAACGCTCTCAAAGCCAACGGAGTACATAAAGGTGATGTGGTCTGTCTCTATATGCCAATGGTGCCTGAGGCAGCGATTGCGATGTTAGCTTGTACGCGGATTGGGGCGGTTCACACTGTGGTGTTTGGTGGGTTTTCTCCTGAAGCGCTCTCCGGACGTATTATCGACTCAGACGCAAAAGTGGTGATCACCGCTGATGAAGGGATCCGTGGTGGTCGTGCTGTCCCCTTGAAGAAAAATGTCGATGAAGCGCTAACCAACCCAGAAACGAATGCGGTTGCAAAAGTGATTGTACTGCAGCGCACGGGGGCAGACATTGATTGGCATTCCCATCGAGATGTCTGGTGGCATAAGGCAACCGCGAATGTTTCTGACGATTGCCCTCCTGAAGAGATGAACGCCGAAGACCCACTGTTTATCCTTTACACTTCCGGCTCGACCGGAAAACCCAAAGGCGTGCTGCATACAACGGGGGGTTATCTGGTCTATGCCGCGATGACTTTCAAATATGTGTTCGACTATCAACCCGGTGAAACCTATTGGTGTACTGCGGATGTAGGTTGGATTACTGGTCACTCTTATCTTATCTATGGTCCACTTGCTAATGGTGCCAAAACACTGTTATTTGAGGGTGTGCCTAATTACCCAAGCACCAGTCGCATGAGCGAAGTGGTCGATAAACATCAGGTCAATATTCTTTACACCGCGCCGACTGCGATTCGCGCACTGATGGCAAAAGGCGATGAAGCGACAACGGGAACAACAAGAACCAGTCTTCGCGTCATGGGTTCTGTTGGCGAACCGATTAACCCCGAGGCTTGGGAATGGTACTACCGCGCCATCGGTAACGAACAATCGCCGATTGTCGATACTTGGTGGCAAACCGAAACCGGCGGTATCTTGATTACTCCGTTACCCGGCGCAACCGAGTTAAAGCCGGGATCGGCAACGCGACCTTTCTTTGGTGTGCAACCGGCTCTGGTCGACAACATGGGTCATCTTGTTGAAGGTGCTGCGGAAGGCAACTTAGTGATCCTTGACTCATGGCCGGGACAGATGCGCACGGTCTACGGTGACCATGACCGCTTTGAGCAAACCTATTTTTCCACCTTTAGGGGCATGTACTTCAGCGGTGATGGAGCAAGACGAGATGAAGACGGCTACTACTGGATAACAGGTCGTGTGGATGATGTGCTCAATGTGTCTGGCCATAGAATGGGGACAGCGGAAATTGAATCAGCGTTAGTCGCCTTTGATAAAATCGCCGAGGCCGCCATTGTGGGTATTCCTCATGACATCAAAGGGCAAGCTATCTACGCCTACATCACTCTCAACGATGGGGAATTCCCGTCGGCAGAATTACACAAAGAAGTCAAAGAGTGGGTGCGCAAAGAGATAGGTCCCATCGCCACCCCCGATGTTCTACATTGGACCGATTCATTGCCGAAAACTCGCTCTGGCAAAATCATGCGTCGTATTCTGCGTAAAATTGCCACTGGTGATACCGCTAACTTGGGGGATACTTCCACATTGGCGGACCCAAGTGTGGTCGATAAACTTATCGCAGAAAAAGCCGAACTCGCTTAAATTTAACATTAACAAGCATGAAACAAGCCGCCTTTATAATGGCGGCTTGTTTGTTTTCATCTTGTGGCACGCAATAAAAACGTGCCCTGTGTTACAAATTCAAAGAACAACACTGGGAGATTAGACCAGTAAATTGCTGCTAAATGTTTTGAATTAGCTATAATCTTGGTCAACTTTTTAAAAACTGGGAAAAATGGGCTTCTCACTCACCCTGTTTTTTATGTAGACTTGAAATAAAGGACGATTATTTCACGTTAACCGAAGATGGCGACATTATGACAGCAAAGTCTCGAATTCTGGTTCTAAATGGCCCAAATCTCAACTTATTAGGCGTTAGGGAACCTGGGCACTACGGTGCTGAAACACTTACGCAAATTATTGATAACTTGACGGCGCTTGCTGCAAAGGCAGACGTTGAGTTAACCCATCTTCAATCAAATCGTGAATATGAGTTAATCGAAGCGATTCATGCAGCAATGGGCAATACCGATTTTATCATTATAAACCCTGCCGCATTTACCCATACCAGTGTCGCTTTGCGTGATGCACTGCTTGGGGTTGCTATCCCATTTATTGAAGTTCACTTATCCAACGTTCATGCCCGAGAAACATTCCGTCACCATTCTTATTTGTCGGATGTGGCGAAAGGCGTGATCTGTGGGCTTGGCTCACAAGGCTATGAATTTGCGCTACAAGCGGCGATTAAGACGCTAAAGCAAAATTAACAAAATACTCTACGACCTCAAATCTCTGAGGACGTCTTACTCACAAGATAAAGAGACAAAAACATGGATATTCGCAAAATAAAAAAACTGATTGAACTGGTTGAAGAATCTGGCATTGCTGAGCTAGAGATCTCTGAAGGTGAAGAGTCGGTACGTATCAGCCGCAGCACACCTGCGCACCTAGCGCCTGCTCCAATTCAATATGCTGCAGCACCGGCTCCAGCGGTCGCGCCAGCAGCTCCAGTTGCCGCCGCACCTGTGGCTGAAGAAGCGGCTCCAGCAGCACCGACAGGTCACCAAGTTCTGTCTCCAATGGTCGGTACTTTCTACCGTGCTCCAAGTCCAGATTCGAAATCTTTCATCGAAGTCGGTCAATCTGTTAATGCTGGCGACACACTGTGTATCGTAGAAGCAATGAAGATGATGAACCAAATCGAATCAGACAAATCTGGTGTTGTAACTGCAATTCTTGTTGAAGATGGCCAACCTGTTGAGTTCGATCAGCCGCTTGTCATCATCGAATAAGCGAGGCGCGAAATCATGTTAGATAAAGTTGTTATCGCTAACCGAGGGGAAATCGCCCTTCGTATCTTGCGAGCTTGTAAAGAGCTTGGCATTAAAACGGTTGCTGTTCACTCAACGGCTGACCGAGATCTCAAACACGTACTTTTAGCTGATGAGTCTATCTGTATTGGTCCTGCTCGCGGTATCGACAGTTACCTAAATATCCCGCGCATCATTTCTGCGGCTGAAGTAACAGGCGCAGTAGCTATTCACCCGGGCTATGGCTTTCTTTCTGAGAACGCCGACTTTGCCGAGCAGGTAGAACGCTCTGGTTTTATCTTTATTGGTCCTAAAGCGGATACCATTCGCATGATGGGTGATAAAGTCTCTGCTATCACTGCAATGAAAAAAGCAGGCGTGCCTTGTGTACCGGGTTCAGACGGTCCACTAGACAATGACGATGCAAAAAACAAAGCCCACGCTAAGCGCATTGGTTACCCAGTGATCATTAAAGCTTCTGGCGGCGGTGGCGGTCGCGGTATGCGTGTGGTTCGTGCTGAAGCTGATCTGGTTGAAGCTATCGCAATGACACGCGCAGAAGCTAAAGCAGCGTTCAACAACGACATCGTTTACATGGAAAAATTCCTAGAAAACCCACGTCACGTTGAAGTGCAGATCATTGCCGATGGACAAGGTGGTGCGATTCACTTAGGTGAACGTGACTGCTCAATGCAGCGTCGTCACCAGAAAGTTGTCGAAGAAGCACCAGCGCCGGGTATTACTGAAGAAATGCGCAAGTACATTGGTGAACGCTGTACTCGCGCCTGTCTTGAGATCGGCTACCGTGGCGCAGGGACATTCGAATTCCTATATGAAAATGGTGAATTCTACTTTATTGAAATGAATACGCGTATTCAGGTAGAACACCCTGTGACGGAAATGGTAACTGGTGTCGACCTGATCAAAGAGCAGCTTCGTGTTGCCGCGGGTCAGCCTCTCTCCTTTACTCAAGACGATATTAAGCTGCGTGGTCACGCGATTGAGTGTCGTATTAACGCCGAAGATCCGGAGCGCTTCTTACCCTGTCCGGGGACGATCACTCGCTTCCATTCTCCTGGTGGAATGGGTGTGCGCTGGGAGTCTCATATCTACACAGGCTATACCGTACCTCCTCATTACGACTCAATGGTCGGCAAGTTGATCACTTACGGTGAAAACCGTGATGTTGCCATTGCACGCATGAAGAATGCGTTAGGTGAAATGATCATCGAAGGGATTAAAACCAATATCCCATTGCAAGAAGCCATTATGAACGATGAAAACTTCCAGCATGGTGGGGCTAACATCCACTATCTTGAGAAGAAGCTTGGACTCAGCTAATGTGATTGAAAACCCGCCTCGGCGGGTTTTTTTATGCCGACTAACTAGGTTATCTGCTAAACTCTGCGCAAAATTCATCATGCTAGGACCCAACCAATGCCTTGGATTCAAATCAAACTGAACGCTACCAACGAAAACGCTGAACAAATCGGCGATATGCTTATGGAGCAAACAGGGGCGCTATCAGCGACTTTCCTTGATGCTAAAGACACTCCGGTTTTTGAACCGCTACCCGGTGAAACGCGCCTTTGGGGTGATACGGATATTGTTGCGCTATATGATGCAGAAGCCGACACCAAATGGGTTCTAGAACAAATTACCGCAAGCAAGTTACTCGCTGAAGGTTTTGCTTACAAAGTTGAGCAACTCGAAGATAAAGATTGGGAAAGAGAATGGATGGAAAACTTCCACCCAATGCAGTTTGGTCAACGCCTATGGGTGTGCCCAAGTTGGCGTGATGTTCCCGATCCACAAGCGGTAAACGTGATGCTGGATCCCGGTCTTGCTTTCGGTACTGGTACTCACCCAACAACCGCTCTCTGCCTTGAGTGGTTAGATTCATTGGATCTTGCAGGCAAAACCGTGATCGATTTTGGTTGTGGTTCAGGTATTTTAGCCATTGCAGCCATCAAACTTGGCGCTGAGAAAGTCATCGGCATTGATATCGACCCTCAAGCCCTGATTGCCTCTAAAGACAATGCACAACGCAATGGTGTTGCCGATCAATTAACGCTATTCCTTCCTCAAGACCAGCCGGAAGGTTTAGTCGCCGATGTTGTTGTTGCCAATATTCTCGCCGGACCTTTGAGAGATCTTGCTGGCGTGATTAAAGGACTCGTGAAGCCTGGCGGGCAACTGGCTATGTCGGGTGTACTCGATACCCAAGCCGAAGACGTTGCCAACCACTACCGTGATGACATGACTATTGATCCCATTGTTGAGCTTAATGAGTGGTGTCGCATTTCTGGACGTAAGTAACCGCTCTCAACGCACATAGCACCCACAAGTAACATCGTCTAAAAATCCGCACGTTAGCATCACAAGTCACATTGAATTCCATTTCAATGTGACTTTATTGCGTGAATTAAGAATAGTTTCACCTCTAACAGGCTGAATTTTAGACAATTTAAAGAAACAAATTGTAAATGCTCAAATATTAGTCTTTTCACGCATCGAAAAAATGCGTAAAATGCGCGCCCTTGCTTGTGTAAACCTGTGGCGCTGTTTTGAGAATCGGACAATACCAACTTAACAACAACCTTATCGTTGCTCCTATGGCTGGTGTAACCGATAGACCGTTCCGTGAGTTGTGCCTTCGTTACGGTGCGGGTATGGCCGTCAGTGAAATGATGTCCTCTAACCCAAAACTGTGGAAAACAGCAAAATCACAGCAACGCATGGTTCATGAGGGCGAGTCAGGTATTCGCTCTGTGCAGATTGCAGGCGCCGACCCTCAGCTTATGGCCGAGGCGGCACAATTCAGCGTTGAAAACGGTGCGCAAATCATCGATATCAATATGGGTTGTCCTGCAAAAAAAGTGAACAAAAAGCTGGCGGGCTCTGCGCTACTGCAATATCCAAAGATTATCGAAGATATTCTGAAAGCCGTAGTCAACGCAGTCGATGTCCCTGTGACACTGAAAACCCGCACTGGCTGGGATACAGACAATAAAAACTGTGTCCAAATAGCAAAACTTGCCGAAGACTGTGGCATTCAAGCGTTAGCGCTCCATGGACGCACTAAAGCCTGTATGTATAAAGGTCTGGCAGAATACGACAGCATTAAAGCGGTCAAACAGGCTATTTCGATTCCCGTTATCGCCAACGGCGATATTGATAATCCAGAAAAAGCCAAATACGTACTGGATTACACTGGTGCTGACGCTTTAATGATTGGACGTCCGGCCCAAGGACGGCCATGGATTTTCGAGGAAATCCAACACTACTTGGAAAACGGTACACTGATGCCTCAGCGCCCTCTTGAGGACGTGAAGGCAATTTTGCTCGGTCATGTTCAGGCACTACATCAGTTCTATGGTGAGTACCTAGGCCCACGCATCGCTCGTAAGCATGTTGGTTGGTATTTAAAAGAACATGAGCAAGCCAGTGAGTTCCGCCGTGCCTTTAATGGCATCGAAGCTGCTAATCAGCAGTTAGACGCACTTCAAGGCTATTTTGAAAACGTTGCATCATAATTACGAGAAGAGCTAAACCGATTATGTTCGAACAAAATTTGACTTCAGAACCATTGACAGTTACTACAGTAACATCTCAAGACCAAATCACTCAGAAGCCACTACGCGACTCTGTAAAAGCGTCTCTAAAGAACTACCTGGCACAATTAAATGGTCAAGACGTCTCTGAATTGTATGAACTAGTACTAGCGGAAGTTGAACAGCCGCTACTAGACACCATCATGCAGTACACTCGCGGCAACCAAACTCGCGCTGCGACTATGATGGGTATCAACCGCGGTACTCTTCGCAAGAAGCTAAAAAAATATGGCATGAACTGATAGCTAAGCTGTCATTCACTGTTTTCAAAGGCCTGGCTAATCTATTAGTCAGGCCTTTTGCATTTATGCCCCCGACAAGTACCCAGCGATTACCCTAATGAATTCCACTCACGAGCCATGTTTAAAACCATCATATCGAATAAAGTGGTCAATCTGCTGACTGACAAATCGGCTGTAGATCAAACTGGTGTGGGTCTGTTGAGTGACGATATGGTCTGTCATACCTTCAATTCGAGTTTCTTCGACCGTCACAGTACCATCTGACTCTGAACGACTCATCATTAACAATGGGCGAACGCCTACAGGGATATCACCGGCAATACTGCCCAGCTTTTGTGGGTGCTGCCAGATATCTTGATGCGCTTTAAGACCAAAACTACCGGAGTTACCTAATAACGCCCCCAAGCCTAATTTTTCGACTCGCTCCACCACGGAAGCCCCTTGCAGTGGTGACCCGATAGTGACGACATGAGAAATAGTCTGCACACACGGTTTTCGTGAGGTCAGATAGTGCTTAATCACAATGCCCCCTAAGCTATGCCCGACTAGGACATTGGTGCTACTGCGCGATAAGGCATGATCGATGGAAGCAAAAAGCTTTTCTTCATTAATCGCTAAGGTGTTATAGGTCACTATCTGGGTGGTGTAGCCCAATTCTCGTATATTCTGACTTAATGGGCGCATAACAATGCCATGCATATACAAACCATGGAGGATAATAATATTCATCTTAGCGTCTTCCTTCCCATCAAAACCTCACAATAAACATCAACACAACAAAAACAACAGCATCGCTTCGACCGATACTCTTATCGGCTACTCTTGCTCCAGTGCGGCTAGAATAGAACAGTGACTCGCTGAGTGTTGATGACCACAGCAAGCATCATTAATTTTCTTTAACGCGGCACGTATACGAGTTAACTCTGCAATTTTGCTATCGATCTCTTGCAACTTAGTGGAAGTAATCGCTTTAACTTCTGCACAACTGTGTTCGGTCGCTTCCAGCTTGATGCCTAATAGCTCTTTAATTTCATCCAAGCTCAAACCGATCTGCTTGGCTTTGAGAATAAATCCAACTCTATGCTGACTCTCTTCATTATAAAGTCGGTATCCCGACTCACTGCGACCTGCAGGCGACAGTAGCTGGTTTTTCTCGTAAAAACGTAGGGTATCAGTAGAAATTTCACAGCGTTTTGCTAGCTCACCTATCTGAAACATAACCTTTTATATTGACCTCTTGATTATAAAAACAGTCTGAACGCTGTTTTTTTACTGTTTTTTTTGCGATGCCAAACGATTGCGCGAGCTTTTTGGCAATAGATTGGTTAGAATACGCACCAAATTGAGATCGGTGTATTTTTGAGTGCTTGAGCAACAGATCAACCATAGCATCCAAATATAAAACTCATAGGCCGCTTCTATTCATGAGGCACCCTTGCCGTTTTATTTCACCTATCCCCTAAAGGGTCGTTACTAAAACAGAACACACTTAGGTTAAATTAACCCCTGCTTGTCTGTTTTGGCAACCATCTTTATGCGGTAAGTAAGCTAACACTTGCTTACACACAGCAACGTTAACTCTGTGACTTAAAGGAAGACAGAAGCATGAACAACGCTCGTCCTATTCGCCGCGCTCTTATCAGCGTATCTGACAAAACTGGTATTGTTGAGTTTGCCCAAGCTCTAGCACAACGTGGTGTTGATATCCTTTCAACGGGCGGTACTGCTCGCCTACTGGCTGAGAAAGGTATCGCAGTAACAGAAGTCTCTGATTACACAGGCTTCCCTGAGATGATGGATGGTCGCGTTAAGACCCTGCATCCAAAAGTACATGGTGGCGTATTAGGTCGTCGCGGCCAAGATGATGAAGTGATGAACACACACGGCATCAACCCAATTGATATGGTTGTCGTTAACCTATATCCATTTGCAGCGACGGTCGCAAAAGAAGGCTGTACGCTGGAAGATGCGGTAGAAAATATCGATATCGGCGGTCCAACTATGGTTCGTTCTGCCGCTAAAAACCATAAAGACGTCACGATTGTTGTTAACGCTCACGACTACGACCGTGTGATTGCTGAAATGGATGCCAACGACAAGTCACTGACACTAGAGACGCGTTTTGATCTTGCTATCGCGGCTTTCGAGCATACCGCTTCTTATGACGGCATGATCGCTAACTACTTTGGTACGATGGTGCCATCTTACGGTGAGAACAAAGAAGGCGACCAAGAGTCTAAGTTCCCTCGTACCTTCAACCAACAGTTCGAGAAGAAGCAAGACATGCGCTATGGTGAAAACAGCCACCAAGCTGCGGCTTTCTATGTGGAATCTAACCCAGAGGAAGCGTCTGTCGCGACCGCTCGCCAGCTTCAAGGTAAGGCGCTGTCTTATAACAACATTGCCGACACAGACGCTGCTCTTGAATGTGTGAAAGAGTTTGACCAGCCAGCCTGTGTGATTGTTAAACACGCCAATCCATGCGGTGTTGCCCTCGGTAAAGACTTGCTAGAAGCCTACAACCGCGCATACCAAACCGACCCAACCTCAGCGTTCGGCGGCATTATCGCATTCAACCAAGAGCTTGATGCTGAAACCGCTTCTGCGATTGTTGAGCGTCAGTTTGTTGAGGTCATCATTGCTCCTAGCGTTTCTGCCGCTGCCGCTGAAGTGGTTGCCGCTAAGAAGAACGTACGCCTACTTGAGTGTGGCGAATGGGCAAGCAAAACCACAGGCTTTGATGTTAAACGCGTCAACGGTGGTCTACTCGTACAAGATCGTGACCAAGGTATGGTGACGGTGGATGATCTTAAAGTGGTCTCTAAGCGTCAACCAACAGAAGAAGAGCTAAAAGATGCGCTATTCTGCTGGAAAGTGGCTAAGTTCGTTAAATCTAACGCGATTGTTTACGCCAAAGGCGACATGACTATCGGTGTGGGTGCAGGTCAAATGAGCCGAGTGTACTCAGCTAAGATTGCTGGCATCAAAGCCGCTGACGAAGGTCTAGAGGTCGCGGGTAGTGTGATGGCATCCGATGCTTTCTTCCCATTCCGCGACGGTATCGACGCTGCTGCTGAAGCCGGTATTAAGTGTGTGATTCAACCGGGTGGCTCTATGCGTGATGACGAAGTGATTGCCGCAGCCGATGAACACGGTATGGCAATGATCTTCACAGGCATGCGCCACTTCCGTCACTAATTTATTCTCAATAGAGCCACGAGGCTCTAACAATGGTCATCAGCCTCACCTTTGAGTGAGGCTTTCAGAATCATTCATAAGGATTTTACTATGCAAGTTCTTGTTATTGGTGCCGGTGGTCGTGAACACGCACTTGGCTGGAAAATAGCTCAAAACCCAAACGTTGAGACTGTTTTTGTTGCCCCGGGTAACGCAGGTACCGCGCTAGAAGCTAAGCTAGAGAACGTGGCTATCGATGTCGAAGATGTTCAAGGCTTAGTCGCTTTTGCTCAAGAGAAAAACATCGAATTAACGATTGTCGGTCCTGAAGCGCCGCTGGTTATTGGTGTTGTGGATGCGTTCCAACAAGCGGGATTACCAATCTTTGGTCCAACCCAAGCAGCAGCTCAGCTAGAGGGCTCCAAAGCGTTCACTAAGGACTTCCTTGCTCGTCACCAAATCCCAACCGCGGCTTACGCGAACTTTACCGAGATTGAGCCTGCGCTGGCTTATGTACGTGAACAAGGCGCGCCTATCGTGGTTAAAGCGGACGGTCTAGCGGCAGGTAAAGGCGTTATCGTTGCAATGACGCTTGAAGAAGCAGAAGACGCAATCAAGGATATGCTTGCAGGCAATGCCTTTGGTGAAGCAGGCAGCCGAGTGGTGGTTGAAGAGTTCCTAGATGGCGAAGAAGCCAGCTTTATCGTGATGGTGGATGGGGAAAACGTTCTACCAATGGCAACTAGCCAAGACCACAAACGTGTTGGTGACAAAGACACAGGACCAAATACGGGCGGTATGGGTGCTTACTCACCAGCGCCAGTGGTGACGCCAGAAATTCATGACCGCATCATGGAGGAAGTGATCTACCCAACGGTACGTGGTATGGCAGCGGAAGGTCATCCCTATACTGGTTTCTTATATGCCGGTCTAATGATCGATGCCCAAGGCACACCTAAGGTTATCGAATATAACTGCCGCTTTGGCGACCCTGAAACCCAACCTATCATGATGCGCATGCAATCTGACATGGTTGAGCTCTGCCAAGCCGCTCTCGACAAGAAGCTGGATCAAGTAGAGTCTAAATGGGACCCACGTGCGTCAATTGGTATCGTACTAGCAGCGGGTGGCTACCCTGCGGCATACAACAAGGGCGATGTTATCTCAGGTCTAGCGACTGAAAACGTGGAAGGCGAGAAAGTATTCCACGCAGGCACCACTGAGAAAGACGGCAATGTCGTGACCAATGGCGGTCGCGTACTGTGTGCAACCGCACTTGGTAACTCGGTATCTGAAGCGCAAGCTCGTGCCTACCAGTTAGCAAAAACCATTAGCTGGGACGGTATGTTCCACCGCAATGACATTGGCTATCGTGCGATTGCCCGTGAACAAAACCAAGACTGATCGGCGACAAGCCGAAAACAGAGTCTAAATAACCACAGAGCCCCGCAACTTATGTTGCGGGGCTCTGTTTATTAGCTCGAAGCGTCGATCAAACTCTAATCAAATAACACCGGTCTTTTGAGACAGTCTGCTGAGCTATTTTTTAGCATTAACAGTTGTTCCACTCTCACTCCGGTTAAACGAGTCGCACCGAGAAAGGCAATATAGCTCTCTACATCCGCTAAACGTTCAATCACAAAGTTAGGTAGCTTTTGCTCAAAACGAATGTCATCAAACTTGATGCCATTACAGGTTTCTAGTTGCTTACCGTCCCAATGCCCTTGAATCAGCTCTAAACCCTCTTCATCTTGCTTTTTGACCTGCTGTATCAGCAACTGGGCTTCTCTTTGGTAGTTCTCTAGCTGGGCAGCTCGCAAAGGGAGCACTTTACCGTTACGTCGATACTGCTGATAAACCGCCTCACCGCTTTTATTAAAACGAACATGAACCTTGTACTCGATAGTTCCGGCGTCGATATCATTTTGTACGCCCTCTCTGGCAAACTCGACTAGTGAGTCGTCATTCCAGCGATAATGAGAACGGTAACCCCCATAATCACCCATGTCGACATAGTCTGCGCCCTCATAGGGTTGTGATAAGCGCTCCGTATACCAATACAGACTTGTGGCATCGCCTAAGGTTTGCCCTCCGGTATATTCTGAGCTCCGATTGAGGGATTGCGTCGTCGATGAGGAACAACCAATAAGCGTTGCCAACAGCAGTGGCAGCAGAAATTTCTTCATGAATATCCTGTTATGGCTAGAGTTCAAGACGGTAAGCGTATGCTTAGTAAGACAGTCTCAACCTAGCATGGTTCAATGATGCAAAAACACCAAAAGAGTAATAAGGCAAATTCAGCGGGGGATCAATTGTTTATGTGGGATTTGAGAACAGAAAGGTAAAATAGATAGGAAAGAATATGGCGCTGACCAAGATAGCCAGCGCCAAAAAATTATTTAACTGCGTCTTTAAGCGCTTTACCTGCTACGAAAGCAGGAACATTCGCTGCAGCGATTTGAATTTCAGCACCAGTTTTTGGGTTACGACCAGTGCGAGCTGCACGGTGATTTACTTTGAACGTACCAAAACCAATTAGTTGAACTTGCTCACCTTCAGTTAGCGCTTCAGTAACACCTGAAAGCGTCGCTTCCAATGCTAGTTTAGCTTGAGCTTTAGACAGATCAGCTTTTTCAGCGATAAAGTCGATTAATTGGGTCTTATTCATTTAGGTTTCCCTTCTTCATGTTATCGAGTTAACGCAACTCTAAATCATAAATACCCTATCTGGCAAAGGTTTGTGAGCGATCTTTTTCGTTTATGCGTTATGTTTAGCCATTTTATGAGCATCAACTCACAATTTGTAACTCAAAGAATGAATTTGAAAACTTGTGTTTTTTGTAATTATGACGCATAAATGCACTGTTGAGTGTCAGATAAGCCTGATAAATCTTGCGCTCAGCCTACATTTTACAAGCACTCACCAACAATGCACCAGGCTCGCTTTGCAGCAAAGTTAGGTTGATGTGTGCATAAAACAGGACATCAATGTTTCTCTTAACGGTTTACGTTACAGTAGCTATCTCCGTTTCCTTTATCTGTTCGGTATTAGAAGCGGTTCTTCTCAGTATTACTCCAAGTTACTTAGCCCGACTAAGACAACAAGGCCACCCCGCCGCGGATAAGCTAAACAAACTTAAGGCGGATATAGACCGACCGCTAGCGTCAATTTTAACCCTGAACACGATTGCTCACACCATTGGTGCTGCGAGTGCGGGTGCGCAGGCAGCTAAAGTCTTTGGCAACCAATGGTTAGGGGTGTTTTCTGCGGTATTAACGCTAGGTATTTTGGTTCTTTCTGAGATTGTGCCTAAAACCATAGGTGCGACATACTGGCGTCAACTTGCTCCGCTATCGGCGCGTATACTTCAGTACATGGTTTGGTTGCTGACACCCTTTGTGTGGTTCTCAGAACAAATCACCAAAAGGCTATCCCGCGGGCATGAGTCACCAAAAATGCGTGACGAACTCTCTGCAATGGCTATTTTGGCTCGAGAAAGCGGCGAATTCGCTGAGGGTGAGTCGAATATATTAACCAACCTGCTGAACATACAAGATATTCCCGTGACTCAAGTCATGACACCGCGTCCCGTGGTTTTCCGCGTTCGTGCTGAAATGACTGTTGAGGAATTCTTGAATGAACATCATGACAGTCCATTCTCAAGACCGCTTGTGTATAGCGAACATAAAGACAATATCTTAGGTTTTGTTTATAAGCTTGAACTGTACAAGTTACTGCAGCATGGGCAAGGCAACCAACCGCTTGGTGATGTAATGCGCCCCATTAAGGTGCTATTCAACACCATGATGCTACCAAAAGCCTTCGAGCAGATGATGGCTCATCGTTTACAAATCGCCATGATTGTTGATGAGTACGGCACCATTCAAGGCATTCTCACCCTAGAAGATATTTTTGAGCATCTACTCGGACAAGAGATTGTCGATGAAGCGGATAAAACCACCGATATGCAGGAGTTGGCTTATCAACGTTGGGAGAACTGGAAAGAGACTCACGGTATGATTGATGGTACGGACATTGAAGACCAAGAACCTCAAGAGACCGAGCAAGAGCCAGTAGCAGCCTCAGAGGAAGAGTCGCCAGAACCTAGCTCTGCTGACGATAACGCTCAAGATATAAGCACTCAAGAAGACAGTTCTCAAAAAGAGAGTCCAAAAAAAGAGTCATAAGCAAAACGCCAACGGAAAACCCGTTGGCGTTTTTGTCTCTAGCAATCAATGAACTTGCTAGTAGCTATCAATCTCATTCCCCAACAGGAAATTTTGCTCACTACTGACTAACGCACCATAGCGTAGGAAGTTCTTACCTAAAATCATGCTGTAGTGAAAACGGCTGCGGTCTTGCAAGTTCACCCTGATGGTTTTTTCCACCTCTCCAAGCTTCACTTTCATTTTAACCACTGGTCGAGCCGTCGACTTTTCACCCTTCTTAGCCTTTATACGCATGCTACCCACCACTTCACGAGTAAACTCTTGCTTCATTCCCATATCGTTGCTGTAGGTAAACGTCACCCATGACTTGCCCTCTTTTTCGAACTGCTTGATATCGGTCGCACTGATAGAACTGACGTCCGCGCCAGTATCCAGTTTCACAGGAAAAGTGAGTCCCTCGACGGTCGCATTTTCGATATGTCCCGCTTTGAATATAGGATAGGATTCCAATAACTGTTCACTGCGTGGGTTAACCAAAACCCCCGACTCTCTCGCTTTCTTACCGATGATGAAATAAGGCTCGTCCCCCTCGCCGTCATCTAACACTTCAAGCGCAAAATCGACATCCACCCTCTGACCGCCGACGATAAATTCACCATCAACGACCGGTCTGACCGTATCTCCGACTTTAATTTTACGAAGGATGGTTTTGCGTATCGTGTCATCTCCGCCATGACGCAAGTCCGATAAGAAGTACTCAACCTTATCCGCGCCCTTTGCTTCAATGGTTTCAAAGCTCTGTACTTTGAGCAGCGGCGTACTCACCACAAAAGAAGGCTTAGCCTTTAACGGATAACCATCGAGCACTACCTCTTCAACTGGCGAAACCACCAAGGGTTTATTCTTCAAGCGGTCGGAAAATAGCTGCGGCTTCTCCTGCAACAGGTTATTGCCGGCGGTATCGATAACAAAGTACTGATTAATCGTATTCAGTCCGAGTCTAAGTTGAGTGCTTAATTTGGATCTATCTTTTAAATAAACCAGTATCCAGCGATTGAAGTTCTCGCCGGATTTAAATGGGACATAGATCAGTGGATAGGATTTACCGCTGACTTTCAACATTCTGGTTATTGGGTAAGTCACTCGTTCCATTTTGCCTTTGCGACCTTGAAGATCAAACGTCACTGTCTGAGCTTTATCATCGATATCAATATTGCTTGCCCCCAATATTGAATAGTTATTTACCAAGGAGAGACTGACATCGACCGGAGTATCTTGCACAAAGCCTGACTCACTGCGTCCAATCATACGCGCCTTGGATTGCTGCTGAAGATAGTCATATCCAGCCAATACCCATGCGTGGTTTTCCAAGAAAGTTTTACCAATCAAAATGGGGGAGCTAAAACCGCTACGGTCGGTCAGGTTTACCTCGGTATCGACTCGAGTATCCGCAATCGTTAATGGTAATGTGACGACCGGGCGATAAATAGGCTCCTCACTAGAACGACTGCGGATCGCACTGGCTCTTGTGAGTGGTCTTTTCAAGGTAATCGCCTCTCCTGTGTATGGATGGCGAATCACAAAACTCACGGTTGATTTGAGTTGTTTTAACTCTTGTTGATTTGGGTACTCTCGCCAGTCTTGACCCGAGGCTCCAAATTTTTCCACCATGGCTTTGAGCAACTTATCATTTTTTAGGTCTTGAAAATCAGGATGCTGGCTTTCAACAGATATCTGGGTTGCATGCATGGAAGTCGTATCCGCTCCGGTATCAATTTTTCCCATAAAAGGCACGTTGACCAAGCTGTCGACATCTTGCATGTACACATTTTCCAATCGACCTAGCACCACTTTTTCATCAACACTGAGTGGAGGATTACCCGTGGTGGAAAGATCCGAAGCGGCAAAACTTATCGTACTCCACAAAATCATTAGCGAAATAAGGGCGCGAGCGAGGTTTTGTTTCATTGTTATCTGCCTGTCCATATCTATTTATATGAAAAATAGAGCAATATCGTTAGCTTCCATTCTTCATCGGTATTTAATTATTGTAGAAATTCACAGCAAAACATCCACAAATCACGCAAAAAGTCACAGAATTAAAACGAAATATGACTTTCGTAACCGCAGAAAGCGCGCTCGAGAATTGCAAAACCGACCTTTTGCCCATATCTGTATAGGTAAATCATAAAACCAAGAGAATACACGGATGAGCCAAGCTATCTGTCAATTGATTGCTAAAGAGCTGAATGTTAGCACTAAGCAAGTTGAAGCGGCGGTTAACCTAATTGATGACGGTAACACCGTTCCTTTCATCGCCCGCTACCGTAAAGAAGTCACTGGTGGCTTAGATGACACCCAACTTCGTAACCTAGATAGTCGCCTTCACTACCTGCGCGAACTTGAAGATCGCCGCCAAACCATTCTTAAGTCGATTGATGACCAAGGCAAACTCACCGCCGAATTACGTCAGGAAATTGAATCCACCGACAGTAAAACTCGACTCGAAGATTTATACCTGCCCTACAAACCGAAAAGACGCACCAAAGGACAAATTGCGATTGAAGCGGGTCTTGAACCGCTCGCCGATCTCCTTTGGCAACATCCGGACAATGAACCGGAAGCGTCTGCCGCTCAATATATTGATGAATCAAAAGGGATCAGTGATAACAAAGCCGCACTCGATGGTGCCAGAGCGATCATTATGGAGCGAATCGCTGAAGATGCGGATCTACTTGAAAAAGTAAGAACCTATTTAAAGCGCCATGCGCAACTCAACGCCCGCGTGGTGGCTGGCAAAGAGCAACAAGGCGAGAAGTTTAAAGATTACTTTGCTCATGATGAGGCGATCAGTCAGATCCCATCTCATCGAGCGTTAGCCATGTTGCGAGGGCGCAATGAAGGCTTCCTGCAATTAACGCTCAACGCAGATCCCAACAATGAAGAAGGGCAGCGTAGTTCCTATTGTGAAACCCTGATTGCTGAACACTATGGTATTCACCTCAGCCAAGCGGCTGCGGATACTTGGCGTAAACAAGTGATTAGCTGGGCGTGGCGCATTAAAGTTTCGATGCACCTTGAAACTGAACTTATGGGGGCATTGAAAGAGCGCTCTGAGATCGAAGCTATCGAAGTCTTTGCTACCAACCTTAAAGACCTATTGATGGCTGCACCAGCGGGTCCTAAAGCGACGCTGGGTCTTGACCCTGGCTTACGTACCGGCTGTAAAGTGGCTGTTGTTGATAGCACAGGCAAAGTGTTAGCGACCGACACGATTTATCCTCACGCACCACAAAAACAATACGCTCAAGCAATGACGAGTATTGAAAAGTTGGTTAAACAACATCACGTGGATCTGATTGCGATTGGTAACGGCACCGCATCACGCGAGACCGATGCTTTTGCGGCTGACTTGATTCAACGTAATCAGTTTGCAGTACAAAAAATCATGGTCAGCGAGGCGGGAGCATCGGTCTACTCGGCTTCAGAACTGGCGGCCAAAGAGTTTCCTAATCTGGATGTGTCTTTACGTGGGGCTGTCTCTATTGCCCGCCGCCTTCAAGACCCTCTCGCGGAACTGGTTAAGATTGACCCTAAATCTATCGGTGTTGGTCAGTATCAACATGACGTCAGCCAAACCATGCTGGCAAAGCGTCTCGACGCAGTGGTTGAAGACTGTGTGAACGCGGTTGGTGTTGATGTGAATACGGCTTCACCCGCTCTACTCGCTCGCGTTGCGGGATTAAGTGCAACCATCGCTCAGAACATTGTCAGCTATCGCGATGAAAACGGTCGATTTAATAGTCGCTCAACCTTGAAAAAAGTCTCCAGATTGGGACCTAAAGCCTTTGAACAGTGCGCAGGGTTTCTACGCGTTATGGGCGGAAAAAACCCGCTCGACGCCTCTGCCGTTCACCCTGAAGCCTACCCTGTAGTCAATAATATTGCAGCCAACACAGGGCGCGATTTGGCTTCCATGATCGGAGATAGCACTTTTTTGAAAGGTCTTAAGGCGCTTGACTATACCAACGACGACTTTGGTCTCCCAACCGTGACCGATATTATCAAAGAGCTCGATAAGCCTGGTCGAGATCCTCGTCCAGAGTTTAAAACCGCCACTTTTGCTGACGGCATCAATAAGGTCTCCGATCTTGAGATCGGTATGATTCTCGAGGGCGTGGTTTCGAATGTGGCTAACTTCGGTGCATTCGTTGACATTGGTGTTCATCAAGACGGTCTAGTGCATATTTCTGCGCTAACGGATCGCTATGTCAGCGATCCAAGAGACGTGGTTAAAGCCGGTGATATCGTCAAAGTGAAAGTGATGGAAGTCGACGTGGCGCGCAAGCGGATTGCGCTCTCGATGCGTCTTAAAGACGAACCGGGGCAAGACAGCCGCCAGAATCGCAGTACCCACCAAGGTAAACCAACCCATCAAGGCAAATCAGCGAATCAAGAGAAGCCCGCTCGACGAGATAACCATTCTCGACCAGGCTCAAACAACGGAAACAGTGCGATGGGTGGCGCTTTTGCCGCTGCTTTTGCTAAAGCCAAAAAGTAGCCACTGAACTTGTCGCTTTAGCGCTAACGGTTTAGAGCCATCGGCATAGAACCATTCGCATAGAACCTACAAGTTTCTTGAAACAAGAGCATTATAAAGCCTCCTACAATCACCAATATTGTTGGAGGCTTTATTTTGACTATTCAATAGTTTCCATTAGCATCACATTTTTTTGCACATGAAATCCTGTGTACTCTACCAATGGTTATACTTAGCACGATTTAGTCACCTTTAACCTGATACTAAACTAAAGGGCACCTCAATGAATCCAACGCCAAAATCACTCTCACTTGCTGTTCTCAGTGGCATGCTAGCCATAGCGGGTCCTGCCATGGCTGATGAAATCAAACTCCGTATTATTGAAACCACGGATATCCACACCAATGTCATGGATTACGACTACTACAAAGACAAGCCGTCACAAAAGATAGGCTTAAGTCGTGCTGCGACTCTGGTTAAGCAAGCGCGCAACGAAGTGACCAACAGTGTGCTAGTTGATAATGGCGACCTTATCCAAGGCAGCCCGATGGGTGACTATATGGCGTCAAAAGGCGTCAAAGTTGGCGAAGTTCACCCAGTGTATAAAGCGATGAATCAACTGGGCTACGACGTCGGTAATATTGGTAACCATGAATTTAACTATGGTCTTGAGTTCCTAGCTAACTCGATTCAAGGGGCGAACTTCCCTTATATCAGTGCCAATGTGTTCGACCAAAAAACCGGAGAGCACTATTTCAAACCCTACCTAATCAAAAGCCATCGCTTTACCGACAGCGAGGGTCAGCAACAAGAAATCAAAGTGGGCTATATTGGCTTTGTCCCACCGCAAATTATGGTTTGGGATAAGAAAAACTTAGAAGGTAAAGTCTTCGCAAAAGACATTAAGGACACCGCGGAGACACTGGTTCCTGAGATGAAAAAGCAAGGCGCGGACATCATCATCGCCATCCCTCACTCTGGCGTATCAAGTGACCCTTACAAAGCTGGCGCTGAAAATTCTACCTACTATCTATCTGAAGTCGCGGGGATCGACGCTATCGCGTTTGGTCACTCTCATGCCGTTTTCCCAGGTAAAGGCTTTGATAATATTCAAGGTGTCGACAATCAAAAAGGCACCATTAATGGCGTTGCCGCGGTTATGCCGGGACGCTGGGGTAGTCATGTCGGTGTTATGGATCTCGTGCTTGAGAAGCAAGCGGGTCAGTGGAAGGTGATTGACGCTCAGACAGAGGCAAGACCTATCTTCGACACCGCCAATAAGAAACCACTGGTTGATGCGGACAAAAATATTGTTGAAGCAGTCAAGGGCGATCATGACGCAACTCGCGAATTCGTGAACCAACCCATTGGTAAGGCAAGCGATGTCATGTACAGCTTCCTCGCGCTAGTGCAAGATGACCCAACCATACAGATCGTCAACCTAGCACAGAAAGACTACGTCGAAACTATGATTCAAGGGGATCCTGATCTGGATGGCTTGCCAGTACTGTCTGCCGCTGCACCATTTAAGGCAGGCGGTCGTAAGAATGATCCAGCCAACTTTACTGAGGTAGAAGCGGGTCAATTGACCTTCCGCAACGCCGCTGACCTTTATCTCTATCCGAATACCCTCGTCGCCCTTAAAATGAGCGGCAATGAGGTCAAAGAGTGGCTAGAGTGTTCTGCGGGTCAGTTCAATCAAATTGATCCTAGCTCAACCAAGACACAATCATTGATTAACTGGGATAGCTTCCGCACCTATAACTTTGATGTGATGGATGGCGTCAACTACCAAATCGATGTAACGCAACCTGCACGTTACGACAGTGATTGTAAGCTGATCAACAAAGACAGCGAACGTATCCGCGCATTAAGCTACCAAGGTAAACCCCTTGACCTCAAACAGACCTTTGTCGTTGCAACCAACAACTACCGCGCCTACAGTAATAAATTCCCAGGCACGGGCAGTGAGTTTATCGCCTTTGATTCACCGGATGAAAACCGCAGCGTTGTCGCGAATTACATCTCTAAGGTCAGCAAAGAAAAAGGGCAAGTGACACCAAGTGCCGACAACAACTGGCGTTTTTCACCTATCCAGTCAGACGTACAGCTCGATATCCAGTTCGAAACCGCACCTTCAGAGAAAGCGGCGCAATTTATTGCCGATAAAGGTCAGTACCCTATGACTAAAGTCGGAAGCGACGAGGTAGGGTTTGCTCTGTATCGCATCGATCTGCAAAAATAACTAAGCTAGATCAACCAACTAAACTGGCTAAAAGAAAAAAGAGCGCGGATGCGCTCTTTTTGTTTAGGTAACAGCGATAATATCGGAGGGTGTATTCGGTGCAACACTATGACCATAGTGGTAACGAATCACCGTTCGGCGTTTAGCCATTTTTCCTTTTAATATCGCAGCCTGCATTATTTTCTTAGGCAGGCGAAACCGCATCGCATAACCTTTCCCCTGACTGGCACTGTAATTATTGAGCGACAGTAGAGAGAACAATCGTTCCAGCGGATCGTCAGGTTTTTCCTGTTCATCCGCTTCATAATCTGGGTGCTCTGCAGGGTCCCAGGCGTTGCGACGACGACGTTTTTCATCAGCATTGAGGCGACGCTCTGCATTGCTTCTCGCCAGTTCTACCGCAGGCACTACCGGCTCTTTTACTCGATTCTCTCGAGCAACTTGTTCCGTTTGCGGATTGACGGTCGGAGCAATAACAGGCGCACCCACGCTGTTTGGTGAAACGATCATCCATCACTCTCCTCTGTATGAGTGAATTGCGCTTATACTAATTAACGCTGCACTTTCTAGGCGAAGAACGTCGCGTTAATTACCCACTCTGTATCGGCGATTATGTGTTGTTCTTTATGGTTTTGTTTGAAAAATAACCACCTGCGCAGCTATGTCCCTAGCAGATCTATGTATCGAACCGATCTATGTCTCAAGAAAATCTATGCATCAAGCAAATCTATGCATCAAGCAAACGGATGACTTGCGAAATAAACCCCTCTTGTTCGGTAATGAATGGCGCGTGAGAAGATTGTTGGAAGATAAAGCTATCGTGTCCCTGAGTCGTCTGCTGTAGCGTCTGAGTGATTTTGACCGGCACCAACCCATCAAGCCTGCCATACCAACGATGAACGGGCACCGTTAATTGCGACAGCGCAGGTCTTAAATCCATTTCATCAAGCCACTTTAACCCTAATGCCAGCGCAGAAAAATTGGGGGCTGGTCGGGATAAAACCGCCTGTTTTAAGCACTTGATATCCTGTCGTGCGCTGGGACTGCCCATCGCTTGTAGAGCCATAAAGCGCTCGATGGTGAGGGAAAAATCTTCGACAAGTTGTTGAGTAAAGTTAGCCAGTACCTGCTTTTTGATGCCTCGCCATTGTTCTCCCTCAGAGAATTTTGGAGAACTGGCTAAGGTCACTAACCGAGTCACTCGTTGCGGAGCCTGTTGCGCGATACGAGTCGCAATCAAGCCACCCAAAGACCAGCCAAGCCATATCGCCTGACTTGGCGCTTGTTTCAACAGTCTATCGGTGAGCGCCTCCATCGAGTCACAATCGACTTGATGACTGAATCCGTAGCCGGGTAAATCGACACAATGCACCCTAAAATGCTGAGCGAGCTGATCAATGCAATTTTGCCAGACCGCACCATTCATTCCCCAGCCGTGTAGTAACACGAGATCTGGTCCCTCACCTTGGGCTTGCCAATATAGTTCTGTCGATTGCGTCACGTTCACTCCTACAAAAATCCGACTAATTTATTTGTTATCCGTGTGATTCTATCGGTTACTCAACGTCTGTTTTGGACCCTGCCATTCAACATGCTGATACCTAAACTCTGTCACATCTGCGGGTTAGAGATGAAGCCCACCTTTCGCCACCCTCTTTGGTGCGAAACTTGCCAACGCTACTTTGCCCCTCAACCTCGCTGTTCACGTTGTGGGTTGCAGATGCAAGGAGCCGGTCTGGTTTGTGGACTCTGCCTCGTAAACCCTCCCCCATGGAGCAACTTATATTGTGCTGCCGATTACGTCTACCCTTTGTCACCTTTAATACATAAGATCAAAATCGCCAAGCAACTTAGCTTGCTTGCGCCCCTTATGAGCCTATTACATCAAGCGATCCCTCAATCATGCAATCACTTGATCACCGTCCCCATGCTCTGGCACAAGCAACTTTGGCGCGGCTTTAATCTTAGCGAAACAATGGCTTACCAACTGCAAGCTCTCGAACCGAGCATCGCTATTCATACTAAGACATTCCGCAAACATCGTCATACCCCAGCACAAAAGAGCCTCAATAGACAAGCTCGACTGCTCAATGTCCGCAACGCGTTTTCTCTTTACCAACCGCCCCAAGTAACGGAGGTCGCCATTATTGATGATGTCGTCACAACCGGGGCGACTGTGCGACATTTAAGTGAATTATTACTTGAAGTGGGCGTGAAAAAAATCGATATTTACTGTTTATGCCGCACTCCAAAGTAGCCGATTAGCTTAATTGGGTATCCATGCTCTATTTGCTAAATAAGTAATGCGTCTTAGCGATAAGAAAATAAACTTTGTGTTACCAAGGCGACAAGGAGTAGAATGGCTGCAATAACCCACAACTTTACTCAGGTATTCGTCGTGTCAAATCCTATTACAATTACAGAAAGTGCTCAAAGCCACTTTTCAAAACTTTTAGCTCAACAACCTGAAGGCACTAATATTCGTGTTTTTGTGGTCAACCCAGGTACTCAAAATGCGGAATGTGGTGTGTCTTACTGCCCACCGGAAGCGGTAGAAGCGACTGATACCGTATTCACTTACGACCTGCTGTCTGCTTATGTCGATGAGTTATCACTGCCGTTTTTAGATGAAGCTGAAATTGATTTCGTCACCGATAAAATGGGCTCTCAACTTACCCTGAAAGCGCCAAACGCAAAAATGCGTAAAGTGTCTGATGATGCTTCTTTGATGGAGCGTGTTGAATACTCAATTCAAACTCAAGTTAACCCACAACTTGCTGGTCATGGTGGTCATGTAAGCCTGATGGAAATTACTCCAGAGGGGATCGCGATTGTACAATTCGGTGGTGGTTGTAATGGTTGTTCTATGGTGGATGTGACTCTAAAAGAAGGGATTGAGAAACAACTTCTAGAAGAGTTCTCCGGAGAACTCACCGCCGTTCGCGATATGACGGAACATGACCGTGGTGAACACTCTTACTACTAAACATCCTATCTGATAGATTAGACGTGGTCGCAGCAGAGTCTTGCACTACCGAGTACATCGCTCTGTTGCTATACGCCACAACAATGCCAGTGCAAGGAGGGAACACATGCCACCTAAGAAAGGGCCGACAATATTAACTAAAAGTACGGTCGCCGAGTCTAGGCTATTTAAAATCGAAGCCCTAGACCTCGAATTCTCTAACGGTGAAAAACGCACATACGAACGCATGAAGCCCAGTGGTCGAAGCGCGGTTATGATGGTTCCCATTACTCAAGACGGTGATATTCTATTAGTCAGAGAGTATGCTGCTGGTACTGAAAGATATGAATTAGGCTTTCCCAAAGGGCTTGTTGATCTCGGTGAAGAGCCTGAGCAAGCGGCTAACCGAGAGCTAAAAGAAGAAATCGGCTTTGGCGCACATAAGCTAACTCGTCTCAAAGATGTGGTTCTTGCCCCTTCGTACTTCTCAAGCAAAATGGCGCTGTTTGTTGCTCAAGACCTATATCCTGAAGTGCTGCAAGGTGATGAACCTGAGCCACTCGAAATGGTAAAGTGGCCATTGGCTCAAGCCGAAGAACTGCTAACACACCTTGATTTCTGCGAAGCGCGATGTATCACCGCTCTATTGCTTACCTTACGAATCAAAACGCAATTGGGGCTATCACTATGAGTGCATTGCAAAAAGACTTCTCTCATCTACTGCCTAATGTCATCGACATCGCTCGTTCAGCGGGTCAATTAATTCTCGATATCTACGAGAATAAGCAGTACGAAGAGTTTATTAAAGCGGATGAGACACCGGTGACTAGCGCCGATTTAGCGGCTCATAAACTGATAATGGAACAGCTTTCTCAGTTGACTCCCGATATTCCTATCCTTTCCGAAGAAGCCGCAGATATTAGTCTAGATAAACGCACTCAATGGAGTGAATATTGGTTGGTCGATCCCCTTGATGGCACCCAAGAATTCATTGCTCGCAGTGGTGACTTTGCCACTATTATAGCGTTAGTTCGCGACAATAGACCGATTATGGGCGTTGTTTACGCGCCAGTTTCTGGCGTGACTTACTACGCTTACCACGGCAAAGGCGCGTGGAAAATTCCAGACTTAAATGAAAGCTATCGCATCAATATTCACCAACATGAGAGTGAGCAACAGGCTATCTCTATTGCCATTAGTCGCCGCCAGAACATCAATCAAGTCACGGCGAGAATGAACAATGCTTGGAATTACGATCTTGTGCCGCTTGGCTCTGCGGCATTAAAAGCCTGCTTAGTCGCAGAGGGTGCCGTAGATTGCTACCTGAGACTTGGGCCTACGGGGGAATGGGACACTGCGGCAACTCAGTGTATTGTTTCTGAGGCGGGTGGAAATATTCTAAGCACAGCGCTTGAGCCACTCTCTTATAACCAAAGAGAGACACTAGAAAACCCCAACTTTATTGTCATTGGCGACCAAGATTTGCCATGGTCACAAATTCTAGTCAAGCAATAGTAGTTCGCCGATATAACACGTAAAAAGGCACGATTATTCGTGCCTTTTTGTTGTTTTCCAGCGATGGTTAATTACCGTCTTCTATCGCTTAGCTTGACTATAAGCTATTTTGATAATTCTATAATTTACCTTGATAAGTAAAGCTATAACGCCCTTGGTTGTCTGGATTACCCAGCCAGCTCAGTTGCTGACTCATACCTGTAGGAAACTGTGAACCTGGCTTAAACCAAGCCTCAGTTTGATACTGGCGATTTGGCGTCAACTGAGCCGTCATTCCACCCATCACTTGCGGACTATTTTGAGTACCTGTCGCCGAGATCGTGCTCTGATCACACTCAAAATCAATCATCGTTGGACCAAAGCTCAGGCTACCAAGCGGGGTTTCCGCTAAACCTTCATTCCATGCCAAGTTGCCCTCACCTTGAGAACACCAAGGCGATTGATATGTCGCAGACTTAATCGCAAGTTCAAGTCGACCACCTACCGTGATCGGCAAAGGTAAGGCAGGGGCTAATTGCATCGCTTGATCTGCCGGAATAGAAGCAACAACGGTTGAAACATAAGGTCCTGACGTTGAGATGCCGACATTCCCTTTGCCAGAAAGCCCCATTGCGCTCCCGCGACCAAATCTAAGGGCAAATTCAGGCGATAGCTTGATGACACTCATCCAATCAAAATTCCAGCCGACTTCTCCCAACGACCAGTTTTCATACTGAACTTGCTGTGCTCTACCTTGCCAAATGGTTCCCTCTACACCCTTAATATCAATAAAGTCAGGGACTGGAGCATAGCTTAATACCACGTTGGCGGGAGCATGATAGATGGCACTGCCAATAAACACTGTTGAGAAAACCGCTACATAGCTAATAACTCGTTTCACTTAGCTACCTCGCTTAAATTGTAAACGCTTAACTTCAATAACACCGTCCTGATCAGACTTATCAATATCCATCACTTCAACACTGATACCTTGCTGCTGCTCTAAGTAGAACAGCCAATTGACAAAAAACTCAAATGGAATCGGTTTGATCCAAACTTGCAGTTGTTCATTACGAGGCTGCATACGAATTAATTCAATATTGAAGCGACGAGTTGATGAAGTCACTACCTGATTCAACGGCTGGCTTGATACCACGACACCACCCGCCTCACGCTGCTCGGTAATTTTATCCGCTTGCTGTGTCACCCAAGATAGCAACTGTTTCTCTGATTGAATGCGAGACTGTGCCAATTCCGTGCGCTGGTCAAAGGGAGCAAGAATTCCCCAGTAGATACCGCCCACCAGCAAAATAAGGGCACAGACTACAACCAATCGCTGCTCTCTTTGACTAATGCTTACCCACCAACTTTGGGCCATTAGAAGCAATCCTTTCATAATCCGCCCTATTTCTTCTTCAATACAAAATTACCCATCACTCGATCACCATTCTTATTCAATGGTCCTTGAGTAACAGTAAACTGGGCTTCCAGTTCATTTTTCGCAGTTTCAAAGCTAATGAAATCTTTTGCGGTCACATCCATACGCACTTCATTACGATTACCATCATAAGTAAAGCTCTCAACTTGCATAGCGTTGACCTTGCCGACGGTCTTTGGCAACTGAGATAACCACTCCAATACAGAAGTCGATGACTGATCACTCCCCCCTAAACGGCTTAGTTCACTTGTCATCTGCCCTTTGAGGTAGCTCACCGTTGGTATACGTTGTTTATCGGGGAAGATGGCTCTAAATATGCGCTCGCTTTCCGCTCGGTATAGAGCGGCTTGAGATTCGTATTGATTGACCAACACCACCTGCTTTGCGATTAATGCCACAAGCAAAATAGATGCTGCCACCGCTACTTTTTGCCAAACTTTCCAATGCTTAACAAATGATGCCTTGGGCTTAAACTCACCGCTAAGCAAGTTAAAAGCGCTATCAACTACACCTTTGGATAAAACCGCCATCGGTAGCTCGACAGGTTGCAACTGCCAAGTCACCTGTTCAGATAGAGTGATGATTGATTCATCGACGGAAGAGTAACTTTCTATCACCACTTTTTGTGGCTCATGACTGTCATCTTCTTGCTCACTCGACTCTACAATTCTTGGCTCAAAAACATCGCTGCTGAGTATCGCTGCCAACCAATCTTGCTCCACGACCATACCCGCATACTTATCCGTACGCAGCACCCACTGACCGTTCATATCAACCGCCGTGGTATGTTGGGACTCAGGCAAAGTGAGAACATCAGGGACCACTTTTTTCACATCCATCCCTTGGGCGGCAAATGTGGCAAGTAACGACGTCAGATAATCTCGGTCTACAGCACAAATTTGCGCACTGGTCCCGTGCTTATGCAACACAGTAAAATGTAGGTCATCGACGTCCTGAGCCACATCATCTTCCACCAAGTAAGGCAACATGGTTTCGAATTGACGTGCTCCCCCTGCTGGGATTTCCACTTTTGAAAAGTGAACGTCTTGGCCGCTTAGCATCACCAATGTGACTCTCTGCTGGGCATACTCTTTAATGCTATCAAGTAGGTCGATACTCTCTAGCGACCCACTGGCAATCATTTCTTGCTGGTTCGTCGACCAAACTGCCCAATCTACGGGGCTGTTTGGCTGACTATTCAGACGAACGGTCAGGAACTCGCTCACGGAATCCTCCAAATCGACGGCGAACGACGGTTACGTTCTCTCTGTCTTCACTATAAAACAATGTTCTGAGTCGTATTCGGGACTCGTCCACGATGACCTCAGAATCTAATTCAAAATAGGCGCTATCCACAGCTAAATACTGCTTAGCTTCATCAGTCACATCATCAGTGATTGAGCTCAACTGTGGTTCTTGTAAAAAATCGTCAACACTATCCCAACCATCAAATGGACGATTCTCAATGATCTGTTGAGCAGCATCTTGAGAAAGGTTAGGAGCAAACATCGCCGCGATAATGACTGACTGTTCAGGCACGACGGTATTGACATTCAATAACCAACCCGTGCTAGGTAAAGCACACACCAAAGGGGCGATTTTTAGCATGGCATCCCCCGTCACTTGATTTACCGCTCGTAACTCACTGCTATCAGCCAATAGTCCGTTGGCACTGACATACGCCGGTGATAGCGATTCATAATAGCTATCACCCACACCGGATACCAAGCGAACATCGGTACTGGTGTTGATAAACTCCCAAGCTGAATCCGCGATCTGCTCAGCCTGATAACTGTCAACTTGGCTCTGCTCAAGCAACTCACGGAAAAGCGACACCAAGTAGGGGCGTGACGTGCTATTGCTGTTGGGCTCAACCTCACTAAGGGCATTAAGGTTAAAGCATGCCTGCATATCTCTGATTCGTCCTGTGGCGACACCATAATCAAGCGGATAAGTTTGCTCTTCAATTGCCCATGCTTGATTCAGGTTCACCGTATCGCTGTTATTTTCGTAGCTCTGCTCGATACCGACAACCGCAAGAGCCTCGACACCCACTGAATACCAATAGGCTTGCTGATAATTTATCTGGCTACTTGCTCTTGTGAACTGACTAAACAGTCGCTCTGACATCGTCGCTGCAATCGACACCATAATGGCAAGCAGCAACAGGATAACTATAAGCGCAACCCCTTGCTGCTGGCGCTTTGGTTTTCCGAAGCGGGACATCGGTATCAAATGGTTAGCTTTCATCACTGCTTGCCCCATTGACTGACCCCCCTGACGTCAGATAAATACGTGAGATATCTTGATAATCTTTAAGGGTTAAGGTCACTTCGACAGCCTGAGGTAATGCTAAGTCAGTTTCCCATTCATCTAACCAACTTTCGCCGTTATAAAAGCGGACATTCCACCCCTCTACATCGGATAAAATGGGTAGCTCTATCGCAGGCTCGCTGACTGCGGTATCAGGGTAGCGCCACCAAAGACGTTCTAACTTGCCCTCGACTAAACGATAACCCACCTTAGCCACCTCCCCTCGAGGGAACTGGTTTTGTGGATTCAGCCAGCCCAAACGAGTAAACAGCAAGCCACGAGTGTCAGACTCGAGTAAATTAGGCTGCCAAACAATCAGACGAGTCGTCGGTTCGGCACCATCTTGACGAAACTGGCGCAGTGCGAGTTGACGAAAGTCACTGTCCATATAAACGAAAGCGCGCTGGATTTCTTGTAAACGCTGGCTACGAACTTGAGATAATTCATTGCTGCGCTGAACTTGATTCACCACCTGATACGCCGCAACGCTCAAACTGGCAAAGATAGCAATAGCGACCAATACCTCTATGAGTGTGAAGCCTTTTTGCTTGTTGTTGACTATTGACTTAGTTAGCAACGTAGCTCCTTACCGTCACGATCGGGCTACCTTTTTCGCTATCAGAGACTGAAACGTCAAAGGCTTTAAGGAAATTATCGACGGTACTCACTGGGGTCACTTTCCAGTACCACTCAACGCCAGCCAGCGTCTCTTTTCCCTTACTTGCTTTTAATGCGTCAGTGCTGAGCATCACCTTCGCCATTTGGTTATCTACCACCATAGCAGCAAAGGTTTTTTGCTCTAAATAGCTGAGTGTATTGATATGTTGAGTGACGGAACGAATGATAGAAATGGCGGCAGTGGCAAATATCGCCAGAGCAATCAACACTTCTAATAGCGTCATACCTCTATTTGCTCTCGTCATTTTTATCCTTGTCATCCAAAACTCGAATCAAACCATTCTCTTGAATCTGCACATACCATGACTGGTCAACTTGGCTTCTATCTTGTGGAGAAAAAACAAACTCTCCCGGCGTGATTTCCCCACTCGATAGGATGAAAATTTGTGGTGGCTCTTCTGGTTTTACTTTATCTGGGTCAGCAAACATCTCATCATCAAACAGAGAAGAGGGTTCAAATAGACTTTCACTGCTTGCCCATGCGCCCTGACTCAAATCTAGCTTAAGATCAATTCCCTCGGGTAGTACCGTTTCTTCTGGGATTGAGCTCAATTGAGCCAATTGCCAACCCTCGGCTTTAAGCTCCAAAAATACATACTTAGATTTGTCTTTATCAACACGTATTCCAAAGTCTTTACCCGCTAACATCGCCTCTTCATTGAAGAGTTGCAGCCTTTGGAATAGGCGCTGAGATTCGGTTTTTACGATATCTTGTTGGTTTTGTGGCAGAGTAGAAATCACTGCAACCGCACTGATCGATAACAGCACCAGCACCAATAAAACTTCTAGCAGCGTGAAACCACGTTGGCGAGCAGCTCGCATCTTGGCTATTCCCTATCGTAAAAATCAGGCAGGGAGTCAATTTCCCTGCCTACTACCGATTCCCATTACTGGAAGTCTTGAATGTTCCAGTTACCAATATCTGCCGCAGCGCCTTCGCCGCCTTCTTGACCATCAGCACCAAGACTAAAGATATCAATGGTTCCTTTATCGCCAGGGCTTAGGTATTGATAATCATAACCCCATGGGTCTTGAGGCAGACGACGAATATAACCATCTGTGCGGTAGTTACGTGGCTCCGGATTGTTTGGTTTTGTTACCAAAGCGTCTAAGCCCTGATCCGTGGTTGGGTAGACGCTATTGTCTAGCTTGTACATATCAAGGGCATTTTCTAAAGCCACAATATCGGTGATCACTTTTTGTTGATCGGCTTTCTCTTTGTTGCCAAGCAGGTTGGGTACGACAAAACTGGCTAAAATACCCAGAATGACCACCACGACCATCACTTCTAGCAGCGTGAAGCCTGCTTGTTTTTTCATTGTCTTTTTCATGAATTACTCCGAAATAATTGCTCCTGCGCGATCGCAGGAATTCGATTAGATTAGCTAGACATTAAATTGTTCATTTCTAAGATTGGCATTAAGGTTGCCATCACAATAAACAGCACCAAACCCGCCATTAGCGCGATTAACAGCGGGGTAAAAATACCCAAAGCAATATTAACCGTAGATTCAAAACTCTGGTCTTGGTTATCAGCAGCACGAGTTAGCATACTCTCTAACTCACCACTTTGCTCACCACTGGCGATCATATGCAACATCATAGGTGGGAAAAGTTTGGTTTGCTCCAATGCTTTCCTAAGACTTGCACCTTCTCGTACATTTTCCGCTGCTGTCGACACCTGTTTCTTAGCAAAGTGATTGGTCATAACGTCGACCGATACTTTCATGCCATCCAAGATTGGAATCGCGCTAGAGGTACAGATAGCGAGTGTACGTGCAAATCTTGATGTATTCAGCCCTCGAGCAATTTTACCTATCAAAGGCAAATTCAAAACTCGCGTATCCCAATTCATTCGAACCGACGGGCGCCTTAGTGCCGCTTTAATGAGATAGATCACAATGACCATCCCACCGAGCAACAGTAACCCCCATTCCTGAACAAAGTCACTGGAAGAGAGCAAAAATTGCGTCGACTTAGGCAGTTCTTGCCCCATCTGCACAAACTGACCGACAATTTTGGGCACAACAGCCGCAAGCAAGAAAGCGACGATAACCACAGCAAACACAACCAGCACTACTGGATAAATCATGGCCTGTTGCAGTTTCGAGCGCATTTTTTGTCGATTTTCGGCGTAATCTGCCAAGCGTTCCAAAATGGAGTCAAGGTGTCCTGATTTTTCACCCGCTGCCACCATCGAACAATACAGATCATCAAAAATATGTGGATAGTCACCCAGACTATCTGACAAGGTATAGCCTTCTGTGACCTTAGAACGGATAGCTGCAAGCATGCTGCCGATACGCGGCTTTTCTGATTGCTCGGAAACGGCTTTTAAGCACTCTTCCAGCGGCATGCCAGACTGTACAAGTGTCGAAAGTTGACGAGTAATCAAGGCTAAATCGGAGGTGCTAATACCACGCTTAAACATGGGCTTAGCCGTATTAGTCCCTTGTTTTTTTCGGGAGGATTTACCGCTGGTCTCAACGATATCAATCGGTACTAGACCTTTTTCTTTCAGGCGCTGCCTTGCTTGCCTTGGGTTATCCCCTTCAATCAAGCCTTTGACACGTTTGCCTTTTGCATCCAGTGCTTTGTATTCAAACGCCGCCATTGATTATGCTTCCTTTGTCACTCGCATTACTTCTTCGATAGAGGTAACACCGAGTTTGACTTTGCTTAACCCATCAGCGCGAATGCTTGGAGTACGAGCGCGAATCGCTTTTTCTATCGCTTGCTCTCCCGCTTCATCATGAATAAGCGTTTGTACCTGCTCATCGACCATCAACAACTCGTGAATACCGGTTCGTCCACGATAACCTTTATAGTTGCACTTCTCACAACCTACGGCTTTATGGAGCACTAACTCTTCTGTCGCATCCATATCAAACACTTGCTTAGTTGCCGTATCAGCATGATAAGGCTCTTTACAATCCTTACATAGCGTACGCACAAGACGCTGTGCGAGAACACCTAGCAGTGATGAGGAGATCAAGAAGGGTTCAATTCCCATATCTCGCATACGCGTGATCGCACCAATCGCGGTGTTAGTGTGCAGTGTCGACATTACCAAGTGACCAGTAAGCGATGCTTGCACAGCGATCTGCGCGGTTTCCAAATCACGGATCTCACCGACCATCACCACATCGGGGTCCTGACGTAAGATCGCTCGTAAACCTCGGGCGAATGTCATATCAACTTTAGGGTTAACCTGAGTTTGACCGATACCGTCAATATCAAATTCAATCGGGTCTTCAACGGTAAGAATATTGCGTTCATTACTGTTGATCTCTTGCAGTCCCGCATACAAGGTGGTCGATTTACCCGAACCGGTGGGACCGGTGACCAAAATAATACCGTGTGGACGTTTGATCAAAGCGCGGAAGTGCTGATGGTTCGCATCGGTCATACCCAAACTATGCAGATCAAGTCGAGTCGCATTCTTATCTAGAAGACGCATCACCACGCGCTCACCATGAGAAGATGGCATCGTCGACACACGAACATCAACGGCACGACCACCGATACGCAGTGAGATACGACCATCTTGAGGTACACGCTTTTCAGCAATATCGAGCTTCGCCATAACTTTCACACGAGACACCAGCAAAGGTGCCAACTTGCGGCTTGGCGCGAGTACATCACGTAACACACCATCAACACGGAAGCGAATCGATAACATCTTTTCAAAGGTCTCGATATGAATATCTGACGCACCCTCTTTGATGGCTTCGCCCAACATAGCGTTAATCAATTTGATGATCGGCGCATCATCATCGGACTCAAGCAAGTCTTCATCTTGTGGTAACTCTTCTGCTAAAGAGAAGAAATCATCACTATCTGCGCCAATATCTTCCATCAACTGACGTGCTTCCGATGAATCCCTTTGATAAACCTGAGTGAGTTTTGTGTCAAATTCATTAGCTTCGAGAGGCTGAAGAACAAAATTGGTACGACAAACGCGTTTCACCTCTTGCAGTGCGTTGAGCGCTAACGGCTCTGCATAATACAGCGTGGTTTGTGCGTCAGCGTACTCCAACACCACTCTAAAACGCTTAGCAAAGCTAAACGGCAGACGCTGCACTAGAGGTTGATGCTGCAATTTTTCCATCATTACTTCGCTTCCATCTGATCGATAAAGGCTTGGATTTCTGCAGGGTGAGTGATCTCTTCTCCATACTCTGGTAGTACAGGGATTAATGCATCATCCATCATCTTCAGACCTTGATCAGCCTTAAAGAGTTGCTCTGCACGGATATAGTTATATTTACGCTGCGTAATACCATCCGCCGTCACGCCATCACGAATGATGGTCGGCTTGATAAATACCATCAGGTTACGCTTCTCAACCGAAGTGCTGGTCGAGCTAAATAGACGACCTAGATAAGGAATATCACCGAGTAATGGTACTTTTGATTCACTTTCAAGTGCGCGTTCATCAATCAAGCCACCTAACACTAACATCTGACCATCTTGAATCATCACCGAGGTATTCAGCTGACGCTTAGCGAAACGTACATCGACCGCACCGCTGGCACCTAACACGTTGGAGACCTCTTGTTCAATATCGAGACGAACTGCGTTGCCTTCGTTGATCTGAGGAACCACCTTAAGCTTAATGCCCACTTCTTTACGTTCAACGGTTTGGAATGGGTTGGTGTTATTGGAACCCGCTGTAGAACCCGTCAATACCGGTACTTCTTCACCCACAATGAAAGACGCTTCACCGTTATCCATGACAGTGATGCTCGGAGAAGAAAGGATATTGGAGTTGTTATCGCTGGAAACGGCGCTAATAAGAGCGGTCCAATCCCCCATCGCGATACTTAATGCGGCTCCATTCACACCACTTAATGCCGCTGCTAAGGTCGTGTAATCACCTTCTTCGGTATATTCACGGGTCTCCCAAGTGCTGTTATCTGAATCCCAATAACTTTCTGTTTGCGTCGTATCCTTGGCTTCTTCAAGACCAACCATCACCTGACCGATACTTGCTCCCGTATTACCGTATTGAATTACAGCGCCGGTTTCTAATGAGCCCCACTGAACACCAAAATTCAGACCATCACCTTCAGACATCTCAACAATAAGTGCTTCAATCAATACCTGCGCGCGACGAATGTCCAACTGTTGAATGACTTCAAGCAGTGCATTCATAATATCTGGCGGCGCAGTGAGTACTAACGCATTGGTCTCTGCGTGGGCAGAAATCATCACCTCTGAACGATTCGCGGAAGAGCTCTTTGAACCCGATTGCTTCTCTTTTTGTAGGTTCTCAGAGACACCTTTAAGGACATCAACCAGATCTTCAGCTTTGGCATTTTTTAGGTAATGAACTCGGTTATTACCTTTAGACGCCATCTCAATATCTAGTTGCTTGATTAGCCGACGTAAGCGTGAACGCACTTGCGGCTCACCCGAAATAAGAATGGAGTTGGTACGCTCATCAGCAACCAGTTTAGGCTCCAACAACGCAGGGGTATTTTTTGAGTCGGTGGTTTTATTTAACGCATCAACAATACGAACCATTTCTGCTGCAGAGGCATTGTTTAGCTCAACCACTTCAATTTCTTTATCACCCGCTTGGTCGACGCGTTTAATGATATCGGCTAAGCGATTAACCACCGCAGCACGACCAGTAATCAAGATGATGTTTGCTGGGTCATAGTGAACCACGTTACCAGCACCAGCATTGTCATTTAATTGGCGTAGTAGGGGCGATAATTCGCGTACCGAGACATTTTTCACCGCAACCACACGGGTAACAACACTGTCTCCAGCAATAACATCATTATCGCCTACGACTGGAATTGCCGATGTTTTAGAGTCCTTTGCCTTAATGACCTTGAGTATACCGTTGTCCATTTCGACAACTGCATAACCATAGACCTCAAGTACGTTGAGGAAAAAACTATAGTATTGCTCTTCGTTGAGTACATCATAACTACGGACGTCGACTTTGCCGCGAACCGTAGGGTCAACAATAATGGTCTTATCAAGATTGCGTCCCACAATATTGATAAATTCCTGAATGTCAGTTCCTTTGAAACTGGCGCTAAATTCATTGGCTGATACCGTTGGGGCTGCCATCAGGCTCCCCATCAATAACCAGGTACTTGTTTTGAGCCAACTCTTCACTTAATGCTCCCTACTTGCATTCCAGATGCGATTAAAACTGAATAAATATATCGTGTTGCTGTCCATCACGTTCAACCGTAAGATTTAGCTCGGTCAAATTATTGATAGATTTAAATATTTCACCCATTGATGATGGGTCCGTAAGGTCTTGACCATTTAACTCGGTGGCAATGTCGCCATTTTTTAGCCCGACAGAGTTAAACAGTTCCGGCTTTTTACCCGGACTAACTCGATAACCAAGGATTTTACCCGCTTTCTTTACCTGAGAAAGTCGGACATATTGGAATATTTGCTGAGGATCTTCAGTAATCGCTTGGCGAATCGCTTCAAGATCATCAGCACTGGCTTCTTCTGAACGACTGTTGTTACCGCGAACATTGGAACTTGGTCTCTTCGTTGACTGAGTAGAGTCAAGCTTTTGGTAATCTAATCCCTCCAACATCACCGTCTCATCACGTCCAGCATTAGAGATGATAATTCGATCGATCAATATCGCATTAATCGTTGCTCTTGTGCCCTCGATCTTCTCTCCAATCCCATAGGTCGCTTGTTTACCTTTATTGGCAACCACGGCCAAGCTTAGCTTGGCGTTATTGCTCACTACCGAGCCAACAAGTACGACGTTTAGGCGTGATTTCGGCGCATCAGAAACAACGGGAGCTTTAACAACTTGTTGCTTGCTATTGTATTGCCCAAAAATATTGCCCTTATTGATGTCTTCCGAGTCAAAGTCTGCAGAGGAGTGTGCGGTTTTCGAAGAGACAACAGGAGGCGTCCAACGACTGACCGATTGAGATTGAGGAAACAACTGCCACGCAAGGACACCCAAGATCCATGCAGACATTGCTAACAAAAGAAGAGTACAAATTACACTGATTTTTGACTGATATTGGAGGCCACGGCTTAATAAATGAGACAACTTGTCAGCATTAAATGCGGTTTGCCGAGAAATTGATAGTCCGTTCACTTACCTATTGTTCCTAGCGTCAATCATAACTTTTAAAACATATATAACACAGCACGGCTGGTTTGACTTTGTTTTAATAAAACAAACGGTGATTGTATCACATCTATTATTACAAAATGGCAATCTACTCTTTGGGGTTGAAATTTTTAGATCTCTGCACCATTTAGAGAAGAATAATATAATCACCCCTAACACTACTACCTCTCAAGGGTAGCAACAGGTTAGATAATAGGTTTTGCAATGAGTTCCGAAGATAAAGCAGTTCGGTTAGATAAATGGTTATGGGCGGCACGTTTTTATAAGACAAGAAGCATTGCTCGCACCATGGTCGATGGCGGTAAAGTCCACTATAATGGACAACGTTCTAAGCCAAGTAAAATGGTAGAATTAGGAGCGGTTATCACCCTTCGTCAAGGGCACGAAGAAAAAACTGTGGTAATCGAAAAAATCTCAGACCAACGCAAAGGCGCACCGGAAGCCCAAACTCTCTATGCCGAAACCAATGAGAGTATTGCTAAACGAGAAGACAACGCGTTAAAACGCAAGTTAAACGCACACAACCCAAGCCCTGAACGACGCCCAGACAAAAAACAGCGTCGCGATATCATTAAGTTTAAACACCAATAAGCTGGAGCTTCCTTAAATGGCAAATAACACCCTAAACCGATATCTTTTTGACGAACTGTCTGTTCGTGGCGAACTGGTTCAGTTAGATACGACCTATCAAAACATTCTATCTAGCAAAGAGTACCCAGCACCTTTGCAAACTCTGCTTGGAGAACTGCTGGTTGCGACTAGCCTGCTAACTGCAACGCTTAAATTTGAAGGTTCTATCACCATGCAGCTTCAAGGTGATGGTCCTGTTTCTCTCGCGGTTATCAATGGTGATCATGACCAAAAACTACGTGGCGTTGCACGATGGGAAGGCGAAATCCCAGATGACGCAAGCATTCAGGATATGATGGGCAAAGGCTACCTTGTCATTACTATTACGCCAAACAAAGGCGAACGCTATCAAGGCATTGTGGGTCTTGAAGGTGATAATCTAGCTGAAGTACTAGAAGGCTACTTTGAGCGTTCTGAGCAGTTAAAAACTCGCCTATGGATCCGCACTGGTGAAGTTGATGGCGCCAAACATGCTGCCGGAATGCTTCTGCAAGTTATGCCTGATGGCACCGGAAGCCCAGAAGACTTCGAACACCTTGAGCAATTAACCAACACGGTTAAAGACGAAGAGTTGTTTAATCTTGACGCTAACGAACTGCTGTATCGCCTTTATAACCAAGATAAAGTTCAGCTATTCGAACCACAAAAGATTGAATTCTTCTGTGGCTGCTCACGTGAGCGCAGCGCTGCAGCCATCGCAACGGTAGCAGAAGAAGAAATTAATGAGATCTTGGCGGAAGAAGGTTCAGTCTCTCTTCACTGCGATTACTGTGGCACCACGTATCGCTTTGAGGAAGCGGAAATCAAAACCTGTTATGCCGAGTCAAAAGCAACGGATAGCAATAACACCATCCACTAAATATTTCATTTATATTTAGAACTATTCCTCTAAGTCAGGCCAATGTGCCTGACTTTTTTTACCCATTTTATCTGCCTACGAAATTATTGTGCCGAACTTTCCTCTCAATGCGTAATTCATGGGCTACATTTACTAAGTATTTGGATGACAAAATGGAATAAAACTCCTTCAAATGAATGTGTGATGGACTACAGAAAACCAGCAACAGTTGATGGTCAATTTTTGAACTCCCTCTCTGTTTTCTCGCAGCCTCGTTGTTAGCATGAACTCACCAATTACAACAAAATTATAAAAAGTACTGAATGATTAGAATTTAAAAATCCCTACAAAATCGACTAAGGAGCACCTATGACCGTGATGGACATTAACAAGGCTGCGCAAATTGATCTTACCCAATACGGTATCACCGGCATAACAGAGATTGTTCGCAATCCTAGTTACGAAACTCTCTTTGCTGAAGAAACTTGCCCTGATTTAGAAGGTTACGAAAAAGGCATCGTAACCGAACTCGGTGCAGTTGCTGTTGATACTGGTATCTTTACTGGTCGCTCGCCTAAAGATAAATTTATCGTTCTCGACGATACCACCCGTGAGCATATGTGGTGGACTTCAGATCAAGTCAAAAATGACAATAAGCCCATTTCCAATGATGTTTGGAATGACCTCAAAGTATTAGTCACTGATGAGCTATCAAACAAGCGCTTGTTTGTCATCGATGGGTATTGTGGTGCTAACCCAGAAACAAGATTGTGTATTCGCGTTATTACCGAAGTAGCTTGGCAAGCACACTTTGTTAAAAACATGTTCATCCGCCCTACAGAAGCAGAGTTAGCGATCTTTGAGCCAGACTTTGTTGTGATGAATGGTGCGAAATGCACCAATGACAAGTGGCAAGAACACAAACTCAATTCTGAAAACTTCACGGTGTTTAATCTTACCGAGAAGATGCAGTTAATTGGCGGCACTTGGTATGGCGGTGAGATGAAAAAAGGTATGTTCGCGATGATGAACTACTTCTTACCTCTAAAAGAGATTGCCTCGATGCACTGCTCCGCCAATATGGGTGAACAGGGTGATGTCGCTATCTTCTTCGGTCTTTCCGGTACAGGGAAAACAACCCTCTCAACCGATCCTAAGCGCCAGTTAATAGGCGATGATGAACATGGTTGGGATGATGAGGGCGTCTTTAACTTTGAGGGTGGCTGTTACGCGAAAACTATTCACTTGTCGAAAGAAGCTGAGCCAGATATCTACAACGCGATTCGTCGTGATGCACTGCTCGAAAATGTGACCGTTCGCAATGACGGATCTATCGACTTCAACGACGGCTCAAAAACAGAGAACACCCGTGTTTCTTACCCTATCCATCACATCGATAATATCGTGAAGCCAGTCTCCAAAGGTGGTCACGCGAATAAGGTTATCTTCTTATCAGCCGATGCGTTTGGTGTGCTACCACCAGTGTCAAAACTGACTCCGGAGCAAACCAAATATCACTTCCTATCTGGATTCACCGCTAAACTCGCGGGAACCGAGCGCGGTATTACTGAACCGACTCCAACCTTCTCCGCTTGTTTTGGCGCGGCATTCTTAACGTTACACCCGACAAAGTATGCTGAGGTGTTGGTTAAACGTATGGAGGCAGCCGGAGCGGAAGCCTACTTGGTTAACACCGGTTGGAACGGCAGTGGCAAGCGTATCTCTATTCAAGATACTCGCGCGATTATAGATGCCATCTTAGATGGCTCTATTGAAGAAGCGGAGACGAAAAACATTCCGGTCTTCAACTTGGAGGTACCTATTGCATTACCTCATGTCGATTCTGAGATCCTCGATCCACGCGATACTTATGTCGACCCACTACAATGGGAAAGCAAAGCTGAAGATCTCGCGATTAGGTTTATCAACAACTTTGAAAAATATACCGATAACGCTCAAGGTCAGGCACTGGTCGCAGCTGGTCCTCAAGTCAAAAAATAGTTAGATAGAAGTTCAACTTTTTAACTACAGCCCCTCTTTTTGAGGGGCTTTTTAGTGTAAGTTGAATTATCTTGTCCGAATTATCAGACAGGGGCAGTGCATAGGTTTAAAGGGAACTTTAGTGATCAAACGATTATCAGCGCTATTTTTCGGGCTATTAGCGGTAGGACTACTTGCTATCCTCATTGGATTTGGTCTGCTACACACACAATATGCAAAACCCATTATCTTGCAGAATCTCAATCAGCTATCTCAGGTTCACTTTGATAGTGAAGATGTGGATTATCAATATCCCAATAAACTGACATTCAGCAATATTGTTGCGCAATTTCCTGACGATTCAGAAACTCAAGCGACTGAGTTAACCTTATGGTTCGGTCTACCGCACTCCTTTACTAAGCCTCTGCGCGTGAAAGAACTCCTGCTCTCTGGGGCAAACCTGCAATCAATGACATGGTCGCACTATGATTTTAAATGGTGGCAAGTTGATAACATTGCATTAAAGCACATCGATTATTCTAACCATGACTTTGTTATCAATGATCTGCAACTACAGATGCAACAGATCGACTTTGACGATAGTTTTGTCCCGCAAAAAACTGACTTTCAGCTGCAAGCCTCTCAGTTCTACTATCAAGGCGAATCGTTAACTAACCTATTAATCAATGGCCGTTATCAACCAAACAACAGCGTTATCTACGGGGCTTCTTTTGAGTGGAATGAAGCAAAAATCAGCACGCAAGCACAACAAGAGAATAATACCTGGTCTTTGGTGAACGCAACGGTAGAGAAGTTGGATTATCATTTTGACTCTGTATGGTTAGAGAAAATCGCCACACTTAAACAAACCATTGGACACATCAACAGCTTAGATATCCTGAACTCCAATCTTAGCTCCCAAGACGGTAAAGTGATTAATCTCAATGCCTCATTAGAAAATATCGATTTACGCCGATCCCTATTGGATCAAGATAACGCCTATATCTCCTTAGATTCCGATAGTTTCTTTTGGCAAGAATTTCAATTTATCGAACCAACACTGCAAGTTTCTATTGATAACGGCGAGATTCAACTCGATGACTTGGACACCAACCTGGAGCAAGGGCGAATCCAAGCTTCTGGTCATCTTTCTAAGCAAAACATTGCGCTGAAACATTTTCGTTTGGATGGCATCAAATTTGTTCAAGAGCAACAACAACCATCATTAACAGCATTGATTAACCCGGCTTGGTTTAAAGACATAAAATCTATCTCTATCGACAACGTGGAAATCACTCGGGGACAATGGATTCAACTCAATCAGCAACCACATTGGCAATTAACTGGGGTCAATATTGATTCGGAAAACCTGATTCTCAAACGAGATTATCGGTGGGGGATGTGGCAAGGCAAGTTGCTCGCATCGGTAAACAGCGCGAGTTATGACAAAATCATCTCTAATCAGTTAGTACTTGAAACCGAAAGTAACAATGGGCTTTGGCGTTTAAATCGACTCATAATTCCTCTGCAAGAAGGTTTTGCCACCGCACAAGCCTCACTTAATTTCGCCGCTCCTAGCCAACCTCTGCTTGTCGAAGCACAAGCGCTGTCATTACCCGTTAGCTTGGCAAACTATCTACTCGTCAATCCTGAACGTGACCTGTACTTTGATGGGAAAATGGATCTGGAACTGAATTTGGATGCGTTAATTGCCGATCCTTTAGCCTTTTCAAGAACGGCTACGGGAAAACTGCGCGCGCAATTTCATCAAGCACAAATAACCGCCGCCAAAGAGGAACCTCAAGCGGTCGATATTACACCGCTAATCCTGTCTTTGGACAGAGGACAGGTTGAACTGGACTCTGTGGTTATAGAGGGGAACAAGCTAAAAGGTCAAGCGGGAGGCACCACTTCATTGATTGAACCTTCAGCCTCCGAACTGACGTTAGACATCACCGTAGAATGTGGGCAAAGCTATCGTATAGAGTTGTTATCTGGCTTAGTCCACACTAGTCAGCATGAACCATGTCAAAACGATGCTGGTAATTAGGCAAGAGCATGTAAGTACCGACAAACTCGACGGAAGGTACATCACCGCTATAAATGGTGACATTAATGACAATTCGCGCCTTTCTTCCTGTCTCCAGTCGGTCTAGATCGCCACTGATCCCATCAAGAGAAGTCACAGAGACCGGATTCATTTCAACAGGGTGTCGGTACCGAATCTGGCTGTCTGCCAGTACAATATCAGCATTAAGTGAGCGCTCACGCATCAAAAGCCAAGTCATTCCCCACCCTGTCAGGGTCGCGAGCGTAAAAGCTGAGCCAGCAAACATGGTATTGTGCGGATTTAGGTTTGGATTAAGCTGGGCACTGCATTCAAATCGGTAACCCGTATACTGATTGATCTTAATCCCCATCTTATCGCTGATTGGTATCTGCTGCTCCCAACGCTCTTGAAGTTCAGCGCACCACTCCGGTCTTCTTAGCACTTTAGACATCGGATCGAGTGGCTTAATCATTTGTTGATGACGTACGGGACCACGTTGATCATTCAGTTCACCCTGACTGACAAAATCATTTTTTTCATAAAAAGCGATAGCGTCTTCACGAGCATTACAAACTAACCGCTTAACACCTTCCTGACGCGCGAAAGACTCCAGCGCCACCAACACCAAAGAGCCCATTCCCTTATTTCGGCGATTACTCTTTACCGCCATATAACGAATCTGCCCTTCGTTATCAGGAGTGATATAAAGACGACCAATAGCCATCGGTCTACCTCGACTATCCACAATCATGCGGTGATGACTCATTTCATCATACTCGTCTCTTTCTGAGCCAATCGGTAGCCGCCAAGGTTCACGCAGCATCTGCCACCTAAATTGATAATACTTTTCTAGCTGTTTTTCTGTTGTAGGAGTAATAAGCTTGAACATAATAATCCTTTATCAATATCGCTAAATTCTCTAAGCGTTAAGCCAGAACGTCACTGGACCATCGTTAATCAATGCCACTTTCATATCTGCCGCAAATCGACCACGCTCTGTTGGTAAGATAGCTTCACACTTATCGGCAAATAGATCGTAGAGTCGTTCGGCATCAGCAGGAGCTGCACCTCTAGAGAAACCCGCTCGAGTTCCTTTTTTCGTATCCGCAGGCAGCGTAAATTGAGAAACAACCAAAAGGCTTCCACCAACTTGCTTTACGTTGAGATTCATTTTACCTTCTTGGTCTTCAAACACTCGGTAGTTGGTAACACGTTCAACCATTCGCTGAGTTTTTGCCTCGTCATCCCCTTTTTCTACGCCAAGCAACACCAGTAAACCATGACCTATTTGGCCTACGATCTCTCCCTCGACCGTCACCGACGATTCACTGACTCTCTGAATTAGTGCGATCACTAATGGCTTCCTCATTATCTGTTTTATAATTATTAATATCTGATTGTAACACGCCTTTATTAGGCGACCACTGCTCTCTTTCACCTAGTGCTGCGGTGAATTCAGCTCCAATTAAGACGATGAACCAGCATAGATAAATCCACAAAAATAGAATAGGAATAGCTGCAACCGCGCCGTAAATCAGCTGATAAGAGGGAAATTGGGTAATGTAATAAGCAAAGGCTTTTTTGCTTATTTCAAATAGCAGAGTCGCCACGATAGAACCAATGACCGCATGATGCACACGAACTTTTTTATTCGGCACCAACATATAAAGCCCCGTAAAGGCAAAAAAGGCGAGTATGGCTGGCAACCAACGTATTAGAAGACTAAACGCGCCACTGAGTGCATCGTGCTCAAGAATCTTTAAAGAGGTCACATAAGACGTGCCTACAATACTCGCGCCAATCAAAATCGGTCCTAACGTTAAAATCATCCAATACATTGAAAAAGAAAAAACGAAGCGACGCTTCACCTTCACTCGCCAGATATAGTTGAGGTTTTTATCTATGTTAGAAATAAGCGTTAAGGCTGCGAGAAACAAAAAGGCACTGCCTATGGCGGTCATCTTTCCGGTATTAGAGACAAACTCCATCAATGCAGAATAGACTGCGTCGCCTGCGGCTGGAACAAAATTAGCAATAACAAAATTTTGTAGCACTTCGCCTGTATCTGAGAAAATTGGAAATGAAGACAATACCGACAGCAACACCGTCAGCATAGGAACGATCGACAAAAGGGTAATGTACGCTAAATAGCCAGCATTAACATTCACTCTATCATGCCCCATTCTCTGAATAAGATAGCGCAAAAAATAGTGTAAATGCTTAGCTACTGACACGAATAGCTCTAGTGATTTAAACTGCGCAAATTTAAGCATCTAAGCATCGCTCCTTGTTGCAGGCTCTTGACTGGTTATCTTGTTAATCGCTTCTAGTACAAACTCGGCTCTTTCTGCTATCGAAAGCAGAGGAACATCGACAATCTGGTAACCCAATTTTTGGTAGGTCTGAAGCAAACTATGATGAATCTCTAGCGCTTGTTCATACGGGTAAGGTCGAACTTCGTCTGACACGTAAATCTCTGGCTCAGGTTTGCAAAAAAATACCTGGTTTTGATAATTCTTCTGCGCCTCTTTTGCAATGCTTTCTTGGATGCTTATATCTGCAAGATGTAAGTAGCCACAAATGTCGGGTATAGCACGATCCAACACCGCAAGTCTGCCACCACCTAAAGCGGCTTTCCTTTGCTCTACCATTTCAGTCAAACATAGATCAGCAAAAGCACTGAGTTGAGACCAAGGTAAAATACCATCGACTCGTTTTGATTGCTCTTCAATCAGTTTCCTAGGGATCTCAGGGTAAGTAGCCACTCCCAACTTATGGAGTGCATTAATCAAACTGGTTTTCCCAGAGCCAGGACCACCGGATATTATAAAAGGCGTTATTACAGACATTTAAACCAAAGCTTATTTGTTCATTGCGACAGATTAACAGTTAGTTTACATCAAAGAAAACGGCCGCGTATGCGCTTGATAGTGAAAATGGTAGGCAAATTGTAGAATTTGTTTTTTGGGTAGCGCATAACGCAAAAAACCCGCCTAAGGCGGGTTTCTAAATATCTTTCAGAGTCTTACATTTATTGCTCTGATGATACTAAATTAAAGTCTGGCAATGACCTACTCTCACATGGGGAAGCCCCACACTACCATCGGCGCTGTTTCGTTTCACTTCTGAGTTCGGAATGGGATCAGGTGGGACCAAAACGCTATGGTTGCCAAACAAAAAATGGTGCTGATACCCAGACTCGAACTGGGGACCTCATCCTTACCAAGGATGCGCTCTACCACCTGAGCCATATCAGCAAATGCAAATACTTAGTCTAGTGGACTAAAAAAGCCCGTTCATACAAACGGGCTCTTAAAATTTAAAGCCTGGCGATGACCTACTCTCACATGGGGAAGCCCCACACTACCATCGGCGCTGTTTCGTTTCACTTCTGAGTTCGGAATGGAATCAGGTGGGTCCAAAACGCTATGGTCGCCAAGCAAAATTCTTGCTTACTTTCAGCTTTAAAAAGCTAAAGGTAAAAATCTGGAAAGCTGTTCAAATTCTCACACATTCAATCTGTTCTTGCTTTGAGTCCATCAAAACCCTTTGGGTGTTGTATGGTTAAGCCTCACGGGCAATTAGTACAGGTTAGCTCAACGCCTCACAACGCTTACACACCCTGCCTATCAACGTTCTAGTCTCGAACAACCCTTTAGGACACTTAAAGTGCCAGGGAAGACTCATCTCAGGGCTCGCTTCCCGCTTAGATGCTTTCAGCGGTTATCGATTCCGAACTTAGCTACCGGGCAATGCCATTGGCATGACAACCCGAACACCAGAGGTTCGTCCACTCCGGTCCTCTCGTACTAGGAGCAGCCCCCTTCAATCTTCCAACGCCCACGGCAGATAGGGACCGAACTGTCTCACGACGTTCTAAACCCAGCTCGCGTACCACTTTAAATGGCGAACAGCCATACCCTTGGGACCGACTTCAGCCCCAGGATGTGATGAGCCGACATCGAGGTGCCAAACACCGCCGTCGATATGAACTCTTGGGCGGTATCAGCCTGTTATCCCCGGAGTACCTTTTATCCGTTGAGCGATGGCCCTTCCATTCAGAACCACCGGATCACTATGACCTGCTTTCGCACCTGCTCGAATTGTCATTCTCGCAGTCAAGCGGGCTTATGCCATTGCACTAACCTCACGATGTCCAACCGTGATTAGCCCACCTTCGTGCTCCTCCGTTACTCTTTGGGAGGAGACCGCCCCAGTCAAACTACCCACCAGGCACTGTCCTCAACCCCGATAAGGGGTCTAAGTTAGAACATCAACACTACAAGGGTGGTATTTCAAGGACGGCTCCAACGATACTAGCGTACCGTCTTCAAAGCCTCCCACCTATCCTACACATGTAGGGTCAATGTTCAGTGCCAAGCTGTAGTAAAGGTTCACGGGGTCTTTCCGTCTAGCCGCGGGTACACTGCATCTTCACAGCGATTTCAATTTCACTGAGTCTCGGGTGGAGACAGCGTGGCCATCATTACGCCATTCGTGCAGGTCGGAACTTACCCGACAAGGAATTTCGCTACCTTAGGACCGTTATAGTTACGGCCGCCGTTTACCGGGGCTTCGATCAAGAGCTTCGACCTAAGTCTAACCCCATCAATTAACCTTCCGGCACCGGGCAGGCGTCACACCGTATACGTCATCTTACGATTTTGCACAGTGCTGTGTTTTTAATAAACAGTTGCAGCCACCTGGTATCTGCGACTCTCGGCCGCTCCATCCGCTAGGGACTTCACCGCTAAGAGCGTACCTTCTCCCGAAGTTACGGTACCATTTTGCCTAGTTCCTTCACCCGAGTTCTCTCAAGCGCCTTGGTATTCTCTACCCGACCACCTGTGTCGGTTTGGGGTACGATTCCTTACAATCTGAAGCTTAGAGGCTTTTCCTGGAAGCATGGCATCAATGACTTCACATCCGTAGATGCTCGACGTCGTGTCTCAGCCTTAAGAAGGTCCGGATTTACCTAAACCTTCAGCCTACGCACTTGAACCTGGACAACCATCGCCAGGCCCACCTAGCCTTCTCCGTCCCCCCATCGCAATTGTAAGAAGTACGGGAATATTAACCCGTTTCCCATCGACTACGCCTTTCGGCCTCGCCTTAGGAGTCGACTCACCCTGCCCCGATTAACGTTGGACAGGAACCCTTGGTCTTCCGGCGAGGAGGTTTTTCACCCCCTTTATCGTTACTCATGTCAGCATTCGCACTTCTGATACCTCCAGCAAACCTTACAGTTCACCTTCAACGGCTTACAGAACGCTCCCCTACCCAATAACTTAAAAAGTTATTGCCGCAGCTTCGGTGTATAGCTTAGCCCCGTTACATCTTCCGCGCAGGCCGACTCGACTAGTGAGCTATTACGCTTTCTTTAAATGATGGCTGCTTCTAAGCCAACATCCTAGCTGTCTAAGCCTTCCCACATCGTTTCCCACTTAGCTATACTTTGGGACCTTAGCTGGCGGTCTGGGTTGTTTCCCTCTCCACGACGGACGTTAGCACCCGCCGTGTGTCTCCCGGATAGTACTTACTGGTATTCGGAGTTTGCAAAGGGTTGGTAAGTCGGGATGACCCCCTAGCCTTAACAGTGCTCTACCCCCAGTAGTATTCGTCCGAGGCGCTACCTAAATAGCTTTCGGGGAGAACCAGCTATCTCCAGGTTTGATTGGCCTTTCACCCCTAGCCACAAGTCATCCGCTAATTTTTCAACATTAGTCGGTTCGGTCCTCCAGTTGATGTTACTCAACCTTCAACCTGCCCATGGCTAGATCACCTGGTTTCGGGTCTATATCCAGCAACTCGACGCCCAGTTAAGACTCGATTTCTCTACGGCTCCCCTATTCGGTTAACCTTGCTACTGAATATAAGTCGCTGACCCATTATACAAAAGGTACGCAGTCACCCCACAAAGGAGGCTCCTACTGCTTGTACGTACACGGTTTCAGGTTCTATTTCACTCCCCTCACAGGGGTTCTTTTCGCCTTTCCCTCACGGTACTGGTTCACTATCGGTCAGTCAGGAGTATTTAGCCTTGGAGGATGGTCCCCCCATATTCAGACAGGATATCACGTGTCCCGCCCTACTCGTTTTCACTGATTGCACGTTGTCGGTTACGGGGCTATCACCCTTTATTGCGAGACTTTCCAGACTCTTCACCTGACGCGCTAAAAGCTTAAGGGCTAATCCAATTTCGCTCGCCGCTACTTTCGGAATCTCGGTTGATTTCTTTTCCTCGGGGTACTTAGATGTTTCAGTTCCCCCGGTTCGCCTCATTAACCTATGTATTCAGTTAATGATACTAGCTTATGCTAGTGGGTTTCCCCATTCAGACATCCCAGACTCACAGGTTGTTACTACCTAATCTGGGCTTATCGCAAGTTACTACGTCTTTCATCGCCTCTGACTGCCAAGGCATCCACCGTGTACGCTTAGTCACTTAACCATACAACCCCAAAGAGTTTCAAAAGAAATCTTGGCGCTGTCGTTAAACAACCAAAGTCGCTATCTCATTATTTGAATGAGCGAGATAGCTTTGATTTTGCCGGACTCAAATAACTCTTTATTTCCGCTTTTTATAAAAAAGCAGAAGCAAAAAGTGAACAAACACAACCGAAGTTATGTTGTTTCCAAGAACACTTGAATGTGTGTTGGTACCTAATCATTCTTTATTGAAAAGAATCACTAGGATTTGAGAACTTTTATTTGAATAACAACGCTTATCTAAAGATAAGGGGATTGTTGTTATTCGTCAGCTTTCCAAATTGTTAAAGAGCAATGTTTGCTATTGCAAACGCGTGTTAAACAACACTTTCTAACGACTTTCAGAGCCTAAAAAACCAACCTCACTTAATTAAGTAGGCTTGGAGTTTGTATCCAAAAGTATTTAGAGAGTGGTGGGCGATACCGGGCTCGAACCAGTGACCCCCTCCTTGTAAGGGAGGTGCTCTCCCAACTGAGCTAATCGCCCACATTGTTTTTTCATTCTCGTGGGAAGAATGGTGGGTCGTGCAGGATTCGAACCTGCGACCAATTGATTAAAAGTCAACTGCTCTACCAACTGAGCTAACGACCCATGGTATCCCGTAGGGGAGTCGAACCCCTGTTACCGCCGTGAAAGGGCGGTGTCCTAGGCCTCTAGACGAACGGGACACTTAGGCGAACACCTTGGGGGGTGTTCCATCTCTTAAACTACATAAACCATCAATCTGTGTGAACACTCATCGCAATAATCTTATCGTTAAGGAGGTGATCCAGCGCCAGGTTCCCCTAGCGCTACCTTGTTACGACTTCACCCCAGTCATGAACCACAAAGTGGTGAGCGTCCTCCCGAAGGTTAAACTACCCACTTCTTTTGCAGCCCACTCCCATGGTGTGACGGGCGGTGTGTACAAGGCCCGGGAACGTATTCACCGTAGCATTCTGATCTACGATTACTAGCGATTCCGACTTCATGGAGTCGAGTTGCAGACTCCAATCCGGACTACGACGCACTTTTTGGGATTCGCTCACCATCGCTGGTTGGCCGCCCTCTGTATGCGCCATTGTAGCACGTGTGTAGCCCTACTCGTAAGGGCCATGATGACTTGACGTCGTCCCCACCTTCCTCCGGTTTATCACCGGCAGTCTCCCTGGAGTTCCCGACATTACTCGCTGGCAAACAAGGATAAGGGTTGCGCTCGTTGCGGGACTTAACCCAACATTTCACAACACGAGCTGACGACAGCCATGCAGCACCTGTCTCAGAGCTCCCGAAGGCACACCAGAATCTCTTCCGGCTTCTCTGGATGTCAAGAGTAGGTAAGGTTCTTCGCGTTGCATCGAATTAAACCACATGCTCCACCGCTTGTGCGGGCCCCCGTCAATTCATTTGAGTTTTAATCTTGCGACCGTACTCCCCAGGCGGTCTACTTAACGCGTTAGCTCCGAAAGCCACTCCTCAAGGGAACAACCTCCAAGTAGACATCGTTTACGGCGTGGACTACCAGGGTATCTAATCCTGTTTGCTCCCCACGCTTTCGCATCTGAGTGTCAGTATCTGTCCAGGGGGCCGCCTTCGCCACCGGTATTCCTTCAGATCTCTACGCATTTCACCGCTACACCTGAAATTCTACCCCCCTCTACAGTACTCTAGTCCGCCAGTTTCAAATGCAGTTCCGAGGTTGAGCCCCGGGCTTTCACATCTGACTTAACGAACCACCTGCATGCGCTTTACGCCCAGTAATTCCGATTAACGCTCGCACCCTCCGTATTACCGCGGCTGCTGGCACGGAGTTAGCCGGTGCTTCTTCTGTCGCTAACGTCAAAGACATACGCTATTAACGCATACCCCTTCCTCACGACTGAAAGTGCTTTACAACCCGAAGGCCTTCTTCACACACGCGGCATGGCTGCATCAGGCTTGCGCCCATTGTGCAATATTCCCCACTGCTGCCTCCCGTAGGAGTCTGGACCGTGTCTCAGTTCCAGTGTGGCTGATCATCCTCTCAGACCAGCTAGGGATCGTCGCCTTGGTGAGCCATTACCTCACCAACTAGCTAATCCCACCTGGGCTAATCTTGACGCGAGAGGTCCGAAGATCCCCCTCTTTGGCCCGAAGGCATTATGCGGTATTAGCCATCGTTTCCAATGGTTATCCCCCACATCAAGGCATATTCCCAGGCATTACTCACCCGTCCGCCGCTCGACGCCGCTATCGTTCCCCGAAGGGTCAGATAACTCGTTTCCGCTCGACTTGCATGTGTTAGGCCTGCCGCCAGCGTTCAATCTGAGCCATGATCAAACTCTTCAATTTAAGATTTTGATTCCCTATAAATAGGGGAGACTCAACGAATACTGACTTCAAAACTGTCCTTACTCGAAAGTAAGAAGTCATTTTAAAGCTATTGTTGTTCCAACAGAACAACAATGAATTGACTGTGCCAAGTCTTTCGACTTGTTTGGTCACTCAGTTCATTGAAATCTAAATGGATACCGAAGTATCTCTTTTTGATTATCATCAACGAGTGCCCACACAGATTTGATAGGTTTATATTGTTAAAGAGCTTGGCTTTCAGTGCCTTAACACTTAAGCAGGACGCGTATAATACGCTCTCCACTTTGAAAAGTCAACATAAAATTCTAATTATTTTTAGAACCTTATGGTGACTTGCTTAGAAACTAAGCAGAGTCGAGATTTAAAGCCTGGCGATGACCTACTCTCACATGGGAAGCCCCACACTACCATCGGCGCTGTTTCGTTTCACTTCTGAGTTCGGAATGGAATCAGGTGGGTCCAAAACGCTATGGTCGCCAAGCAAAATTCTTTGCTTACTTTCAGCTTTAAAAAAGCTAAAGGTAAAAATCTGGAAAGCTGTTTAAGTTCTCACACATTCAATCTGTTCTTGCTTTGAGTCCATCAAAACCCTTTGGGTGTTGTATGGTTAAGCCTCACGGGCAATTAGTACAGGTTAGCTCAACGCCTCACAACGCTTACTACACCCTGCACTATCAACGTTCTAGTCTCGAACAACCCTTTAGGACGATTAAAGCGCCAGGGAAGACTCATCTCAGGGCTCGCTTCCCGCTAGATGCTTTCAGCGGTTTATCGATTCCGAACTTAGCTACCGGGCAATGCCATTGGCATGACAACCCGAACACCAGAGGTTCGTCCACTCCGGTCCTCTCGTACTAGGAGCAGCCCCCTTCAATCTTCCAACGCCCACGGCAGATAGGGACCGAACTGTCTCACGACGTTCTAAACCCAGCTCGCGTACCACTTTAAATGGCGAACAGCCATACCCTTGGGACCGACTTCAGCCCCAGGATGTGATGAGCCGACATCGAGGTGCCAAACACCGCCGTCGATATGAACTCTTGGGCGGTATCAGCCTGTTATCCCCGGAGTACCTTTTATCCGTTGAGCGATGGCCCTTCCATTCAGAACCACCGGATCACTATGACCTGCTTTCGCACCTGCTCGAATTGTCATTCTCGCAGTCAAGCGGGCTTATGCCATTGCACTAACCTCACGATGTCCAACCGTGATTAGCCCACCTTCGTGCTCCTCCGTTACTCTTTGGGAGGAGACCGCCCCAGTCAAACTACCCACCAGGCACTGTCCTCAACCCCGATAAGGGGTCTAAGTTAGAACATCAACACTACAAGGGTGGTATTTCAAGGACGGCTCCAACGATACTAGCGTACCGTCTTCAAAGCCTCCCACCTATCCTACACATGTAGGGTCAATGTTCAGTGCCAAGCTGTAGTAAAGGTTCACGGGGTCTTTCCGTCTAGCCGCGGGTACACTGCATCTTCACAGCGATTTCAATTTCACTGAGTCTCGGGTGGAGACAGCGTGGCCATCATTACGCCATTCGTGCAGGTCGGAACTTACCCGACAAGGAATTTCGCTACCTTAGGACCGTTATAGTTACGGCCGCCGTTTACCGGGGCTTCGATCAAGAGCTTCGACCTAAGTCTAACCCCATCAATTAACCTTCCGGCACCGGGCAGGCGTCACACCGTATACGTCATCTTACGATTTTGCACAGTGCTGTGTTTTTAATAAACAGTTGCAGCCACCTGGTATCTGCGACTCTCGGCCGCTCCATCCGCTAGGGACTTCACCGCTAAGAGCGTACCTTCTCCCGAAGTTACGGTACCATTTTGCCTAGTTCCTTCACCCGAGTTCTCTCAAGCGCCTTGGTATTCTCTACCCGACCACCTGTGTCGGTTTGGGGTACGATTCCTTACAATCTGAAGCTTAGAGGCTTTTCCTGGAAGCATGGCATCAATGACTTCACATCCGTAGATGCTCGACATCGTGTCTCAGCCTTAAGAAGGTCCGGATTTACCTAAACCTTCAGCCTACGCACTTGAACCTGGACAACCATCGCCAGGCCCACCTAGCCTTCTCCGTCCCCCCATCGCAATTGTAAGAAGTACGGGAATATTAACCCGTTTCCCATCGACTACGCCTTTCGGCCTCGCCTTAGGAGTCGACTCACCCTGCCCCGATTAACGTTGGACAGGAACCCTTGGTCTTCCGGCGAGGAGGTTTTTCACCCCCTTTATCGTTACTCATGTCAGCATTCGCACTTCTGATACCTCCAGCAAACCTTACAGTTCACCTTCAACGGCTTACAGAACGCTCCCCTACCCAATAACTTAAAAAGTTATTGCCGCAGCTTCGGTGTATAGCTTAGCCCCGTTACATCTTCCGCGCAGGCCGACTCGACTAGTGAGCTATTACGCTTTCTTTAAATGATGGCTGCTTCTAAGCCAACATCCTAGCTGTCTAAGCCTTCCCACATCGTTTCCCACTTAGCTATACTTTGGGACCTTAGCTGGCGGTCTGGGTTGTTTCCCTCTCCACGACGGACGTTAGCACCCGCCGTGTGTCTCCCGGATAGTACTTACTGGTATTCGGAGTTTGCAAAGGGTTGGTAAGTCGGGATGACCCCCTAGCCTTAACAGTGCTCTACCCCCAGTAGTATTCGTCCGAGGCGCTACCTAAATAGCTTTCGGGGAGAACCAGCTATCTCCAGGTTTGATTGGCCTTTCACCCCTAGCCACAAGTCATCCGCTAATTTTTCAACATTAGTCGGTTCGGTCCTCCAGTTGATGTTACTCAACCTTCAACCTGCCCATGGCTAGATCACCTGGTTTCGGGTCTATATCCAGCAACTCGACGCCCAGTTAAGACTCGATTTCTCTACGGCTCCCCTATTCGGTTAACCTTGCTACTGAATATAAGTCGCTGACCCATTATACAAAAGGTACGCAGTCACCCCACAAAGGAGGCTCCTACTGCTTGTACGTACACGGTTTCAGGTTCTATTTCACTCCCCTCACAGGGGTTCTTTTCGCCTTTCCCTCACGGTACTGGTTCACTATCGGTCAGTCAGGAGTATTTAGCCTTGGAGGATGGTCCCCCCATATTCAGACAGGATATCACGTGTCCCGCCCTACTCGTTTTCACTGATTGCACGTTGTCGGTTACGGGGCTATCACCCTTTATTGCGAGACTTTCCAGACTCTTCACCTGACGTGCTAAAAGCTTAAGGGCTAATCCAATTTCGCTCGCCGCTACTTTCGGAATCTCGGTTGATTTCTTTTCCTCGGGGTACTTAGATGTTTCAGTTCCCCCGGTTCGCCTCATTAACCTATGTATTCAGTTAATGATACTAGCTTATGCTAGTGGGTTTCCCCATTCAGACATCCCAGACTCACAGGTTGTTACTACCTAATCTGGGCTTATCGCAAGTTACTACGTCTTTCATCGCCTCTGACTGCCAAGGCATCCACCGTGTACGCTTAGTCACTTAACCATACAACCCCAAAGAGTTTCTAAAGAAATCTTGGCGCTGTCGTTAAACAACCAAAGTCGCTATCTCATTATTTGAATGAGCGAGATAGCTTTGATTTTGCCGGACTCAAATAACTCTTTATTTCCGCTTTTTATAAAAAAGCAGAAGCAAAAAGTGAACAAACACAACCGAAGTTATGTTGTTTCCAAGAACACTTGAATGTGTGTTGGTACCTAATCATTCTTTATTGAAAAAGAATCACTAGGATTTGAGAACTTTTATTTGAATAACAACGCTTATCTAAAGATAAGGGGATTGTTGTTATTCGTCAGCTTTCCAAATTGTTAAAGAGCAATGTTTCACCTTCTCTATAAAGAAGGAAACCATTTTTAAAGACACTATCACTAATGCGCTTAAAGATGGTGGAGCTATGCGGGATCGAACCGCAGACCTCCTGCGTGCAAGGCAGGCGCTCTCCCAGCTGAGCTATAGCCCCATCAGGTGTTGATACTGTATGCCAAAATCCGTTAGGACTATTGGTGGGTCTGAGTGGACTTGAACCACCGACCTCTCGCTTATCAGGCGAACGCTCTAACCACCTGAGCTACAGACCCAGTATCGTCTTTAATCTATAAACCATCAATCTGTGTGAACACTCATCGCAATAATCTTATCGTTAAGGAGGTGATCCAGCGCCAGGTTCCCCTAGCGCTACCTTGTTACGACTTCACCCCAGTCATGAACCACAAAGTGGTGAGCGTCCTCCCGAAGGTTAAACTACCCACTTCTTTTGCAGCCCACTCCCATGGTGTGACGGGCGGTGTGTACAAGGCCCGGGAACGTATTCACCGTAGCATTCTGATCTACGATTACTAGCGATTCCGACTTCATGGAGTCGAGTTGCAGACTCCAATCCGGACTACGACGCACTTTTTGGGATTCGCTCACCATCGCTGGTTGGCAGCCCTCTGTATGCGCCATTGTAGCACGTGTGTAGCCCTACTCGTAAGGGCCATGATGACTTGACGTCGTCCCCACCTTCCTCCGGTTTATCACCGGCAGTCTCCCTGGAGTTCCCACCATTACGTGCTGGCAAACAAGGATAAGGGTTGCGCTCGTTGCGGGACTTAACCCAACATTTCACAACACGAGCTGACGACAGCCATGCAGCACCTGTCTCAGAGCTCCCGAAGGCACACCTGCGTCTCCGCTGGCTTCTCTGGATGTCAAGAGTAGGTAAGGTTCTTCGCGTTGCATCGAATTAAACCACATGCTCCACCGCTTGTGCGGGCCCCCGTCAATTCATTTGAGTTTTAATCTTGCGACCGTACTCCCCAGGCGGTCTACTTAACGCGTTAGCTCCGAAAGCCACTCCTCAAGGGAACAACCTCCAAGTAGACATCGTTTACGGCGTGGACTACCAGGGTATCTAATCCTGTTTGCTCCCCACGCTTTCGCATCTGAGTGTCAGTATCTGTCCAGGGGGCCGCCTTCGCCACCGGTATTCCTTCAGATCTCTACGCATTTCACCGCTACACCTGAAATTCTACCCCCCTCTACAGTACTCTAGTCCGCCAGTTTCAAATGCAGTTCCGAGGTTGAGCCCCGGGCTTTCACATCTGACTTAACGAACCACCTGCATGCGCTTTACGCCCAGTAATTCCGATTAACGCTCGCACCCTCCGTATTACCGCGGCTGCTGGCACGGAGTTAGCCGGTGCTTCTTCTGTCGCTAACGTCAAAGATATACGCTATTAACGCATACCCCTTCCTCACGACTGAAAGTGCTTTACAACCCGAAGGCCTTCTTCACACACGCGGCATGGCTGCATCAGGCTTGCGCCCATTGTGCAATATTCCCCACTGCTGCCTCCCGTAGGAGTCTGGACCGTGTCTCAGTTCCAGTGTGGCTGATCATCCTCTCAGACCAGCTAGGGATCGTCGCCTTGGTGAGCCATTACCTCACCAACTAGCTAATCCCACCTGGGCTAATCTTGACGCGAGAGGTCCGAAGATCCCCCTCTTTGGCCCGAAGGCATTATGCGGTATTAGCCATCGTTTCCAATGGTTATCCCCCACATCAAGGCATATTCCCAGGCATTACTCACCCGTCCGCCGCTCGACGCCGTTATCGTTCCCCGAAGGTTCAGATAACTCGTTTCCGCTCGACTTGCATGTGTTAGGCCTGCCGCCAGCGTTCAATCTGAGCCATGATCAAACTCTTCAATTTAAGATTTTGATTCCCTATAAATAGGGGAGACTCAACGAATACTGACTTCAAAACTGTCCTTACTCGAAAGTAAGAAGTCATTTTAAAGCTATTGTTGCTCCAACAGAACAACAATGAATTGACTGTGCCAAGTCTTTCGACTTGATTGGTCACTCAGTTCATTGAAATCTAAGTGGATACCGAAGTATCTCTTTTTGATTATCATCAACGAGTGCCCACACAGATTGATAGGTTTATATTTTTAAAGAACATTCTAACAACTTAGCACACTGTGCGTCTCGTCGTTAGGGATGCGTATCTTACGCTTCCCGCTTAGAGAGTCAAGCGTTTTTTTCAAAACTTTTTCTTCTCTTACCGAACACTGGTTTGTGACTTTCGTCTCATCTCCGTGTCGGTGAGGCGGCATTATAGAGATCACACAAACGATGACAAGCGTTTTTTAAAAACTTTTTTCCAAACGCTCATTTATCCAGCAAGGGGGCGAAATTGAGGCCTAAATTCAACATTTGAAATACATCACATCAATTAATTGGAAAAGTTGCCGCCATGTACGTAATATTCCTATATCTATTTGTTAACGATAGATCTCATTACTGTTCAATAAAAAAGTAGTACTTTAATATGGATTCTAAAAAATCACTTCTTTTAGTAGTAGCTGTCGCAGTATTAGGTGGCATTATTTTTTCTCAACTTGCTGTTTCACCTGCGTTAGCTTTCGTAATTGGCGTTGTAGTTACTTTCGCTGTTACTAAAACGACAACCCAAACACCAACTTCAACGTCTGATGCAGTTGCTGCCACGACAACCCTCTATGTTGGCAATCTGCCTTATAAGGCGAATGAATCTCACGTCAAAGAGCTATTCTCTGAATACGGAGAGGTTTTTGCTGTCAGGTTAATGAAGGACAAACGAACCGGAAAACGTCGTGGCTTTGGCTTTGTTGTTATATCTAGCTCTGACGTCGACAAAGCAGTTAAAGCATTAAACGAAAAAGACTATATGCAACGTACCTTAAAAGTGCGTGTTGCCAATGACCCTAAACACCCCGAAGCGGAAAATGCTCAATAGGAGAAAACGAAAACGTTTTTAGCGATTGATTTAGTGCTTCTTCTTCAAACGGAGGAGCACTACAAAACGCCCTTAGCTCACCCTTCTCTTGTTGTATCGATCCCTCTCCCAGTAAATACGCCACTCTTTTAGCAATTGCCGAACCAGAATCAACCAACACCACATCGTCCCCTAACACCGTCGATATCTCTTGTTTTAATAGTGGAAAGTGCGTACAGCCCAGAACGGCAACATCAATCTGCCCGATAAGACTATTCAGCACCTGCTGTAATTCTGTCAAATCGATTGGAAACCCTCTAAGCTTTTCTTCCGCCATTTCAACAAGCCGGGTTGAGCCTAACAAAACCACCTCTTTTTCCGGTGCAAAGTCACGGATTAAGTCACGGGTATACTGACGACTCACCGTTGCTGGGGTTGCGATTAACCCTACGGCTTTGGTTGAAATCAAGGAAGCAGGCTTTATTGCTGGCACAACGCCTACGACTGGTATTGATAACTGACTGCGTAAATGTGGTAACACAACCGTACTGGCGGTATTGCAAGCAATAACCACTATATCTATCGGCTGTTCATCCATCATCTGATTTATGAGTCTACAAGTCCTTTCTATAAGGATGCTTTGCGAGAGTTCACCATAGGGATACGCTTCATTATCAAACAGGTAAAAATAGTTATCATGAGGAAGACGTCGGTATATTTCTTTAAATACTGATAGACCACCAACCCCGGAGTCAAATATCAGAATATTATTTCTACCCATTTTATTACGATGTGACATGTTGATTAACTGAGAGTGGCGTCATAATAGCAGATGCTGCCTTACGGTAAACGTAATAAAAAAACCGCCCTGCTGGGCGGCTTCATTAGAACTCATACATAGCGTTGATGTAGTAGTTTCTCTCTGGGCTTTGGTAATCACTTGCTGTTTCATATTCTTCATCAAACAGATTAGCAACCTTGCCACCCAAGCTCAAACCATTAGCAAATTGATAACTAGCGGCTATATCAACCAATGAATACGGATCTAATACTTGTGTATTTGTGGTGTCGTCATAGCGCTTTCCTTGGTACAAGTAGCTTAGGTCAAAACGCCAACTAGCCAATTTATATGACGAGTTCCACTTGGCGCTGTGTCTGGCACGTCTGACCAAATGTTGATTGGTCGACTTATCTTTCGCATCTAAATAGTCATAGGAAACATTGTGATCTATAGCGCCAGTGTAGAAGTTAGCGGCTAACTCAAAGCCTTTAATTTCTGCTTCATCGATGTTCACATTAGTAGAGCCATTACTAGCAATCATCTCATCAACTTGGCTTTGATAAATCGCTAGCCACACTACGTTACCTTGGTGATGGAGCTTAATGGCAACTTCAGACGTCATCGACTCTTCCGGATTTAGATCTGGGTTACCCTGGTAGCAATAACTACCCCAGCATTGCTGTGGCCAGTATAGGTCATTAAAAGTCGGTGCCTTAAACGCAGTACCATGCGTGGCAATCAACTGTAAATTATCTGTTAGGTCATAACCCGCACCTAATTGATAAGTTGTGTAACCACCAAATGCTTCATTATCGTCATAACGAACATTACCTTCTAACGACACTCTATTTTTTTGATAAAGCGCACCAGCAAATAGAGCTGCATTGTCGCGGCTGTCTTTGGTCATTGCCGTAGAAGTGTTACCGACTTTATCGCGATACCAATCCAGACCACCAAGTAGCTTTAATTGCTGACTTAGTGCCAACTCATTATTCCAATTCACTGCATAGCGTTGTGTTTTTATCGTACTGGCAGCAACACCTTGTCCATAGGACTCCGCTTGGTCTTGGTTAGTGGATAAAGAAAATTCTGAAGTGAGGTTTTTTCGCAGATACTGAGCAGCAAGACTGAGGCTATAAAGATCACTGTCTGTTTTATCGGTGCCCACATATGGATTGTCATACTCAACATAATGTGTTTGATAATAACCATTGGCTTTAATCAACCATTGACTGTTCAGCGCCTTGCCTGTGTCTATGACTAGATATTGAGTTCTGTAGCCATCGTCATCTTTATCATCTGGTGTCGAACTACTAGGTTGAATGTTGTAGCCATCACTCTCTTGATGGGTTGCCGTCACATTTAACCAGCCCTGCTTTTCATCACCAAAATAGAGAGAGGCACTGGCATTATAGGAATTAAAGCTACCGTAACCTGCTTTTACTCGATTAAGTGCAGCGTTAGGGTTAGTGGTAATAATATTAACTACACCGCTTACGGCATCAGAACCATAAACAGCAGCTCGTGTACCACGGATCATCTCAATGCGCTCGACGCCATCAAGCGGGATAGCAGACAAATTGGCAGCACCTGTCGTTGCACTACCAATTCTGACTCCATTAATCAGCACTAGAGTATTTTTAGTAGAACGACCGCGCACATAAAGCTCTGTGGTTTGGCCATAACCACCTAGGTTGCTGACTTGCACGCCCGGTAAACGACGCAACACCTCTGACAAAGATTTGGCTTGAATGGCATCAATCTCATCTCGGCTGATGACTTCGACTGGTGCTAATACTTGCTCAATCTGCTGCGGTGTTTTATTTGCCGTAATCACCATAACTTCAGAGGGGGCAAGGGCATCATTAGCTTGGGCAGTAAAAAATGGAGTATAAGAAAGAAGCGAGCCAGCTACTGCTGTCGCTAGAATAGATCTGTTCATTTATTGATTTGTCCTAAAATCGCGTAAATCAAACCAAATATAAAGCGCCATATTCAGATGGCTATATTTGGCTGCTGGCAGGTATTCGGACTCAAGAGCATCTTACTTTGACCTAGTAACTCGACTTCCCGTTAAGATCCTCTTAACAGTGTCATTATGAGCGTTCGTTCTCTCTCACCGCTGCGCGTCAGTTCTGGATTTACACCAGATTCCCTTTTCAGTATCCGAAGTGCAATACAACACTTCTTCAACACCAGCTGCTGCAAATGGTATTCGGACACATACTCTTTGTCTATAACCCGGGCATAATTTACTGGAATCTGTGTTTAATCCTCGCCTTTGCACCACAAGTCTCTGCATAAACACGGTTTCCAGCTAAAATCAGCTAATGAGGTCGGACAATTTTGATAAACACTGGACAATACCTCTGTATTGAATAAAATCTGCGCTCCTTATTCCAATGTTCACCGACGATAGGCACAACTATGGCAAATCTTGACTTCACACCAGAAGGCTACCAACTTCAACTGGAAGAAAAATCTCAACGCTTAACAGCAATGATGGCGCCATACGCTGCTCCTGAACTTGAAGTATTTACGTCTCCAGAGAAACACTATCGTATGCGTGCTGAATTTCGTGTTTGGCATGAAGGTGAAGAGATGTATTACATCATGTTCAATAAGGAAACACGTGAAAAGTATCGCGTCGATCAATTTCCCGCAGCGAGTCGGCTGATCAATGACCTAATGCCAATGCTGATTGAAGCAATGAAAGGTAACGAGGTACTGAGAAAGAAACTGTTTCAGGTCGATTTCCTGTCCACACTCAGTGGGGAGATTTTGGTATCTCTGCTCTATCACCGCCAGTTGGACGATGAATGGACACGTGAAGCTAAGATTCTTAAACAGCGCCTCAATGATGAAGGCTTTAAGCTCAACCTGATCGGTCGCGCTAGAAAAATGAAGATCGTACTAGACCAAGACTATGTGCTAGAAACTCTTCACGTTAACGACAAGCCATACCTCTACCAGCAAGTTGAAAATAGCTTTACTCAACCTAATGGTCCCGTTGCTCAAAAAATGCTTGAGTGGGCAGTTGATTGTACTCGCGGTAGCCAAGGTGACTTGCTGGAACTCTATTGCGGTAACGGTAACTTTTCTTTAGCTCTGGCACAAAACTTCAAACGCGTGCTCGCTACTGAGCTTGCTAAACCGTCGGTGGATTCTGCTCAATATAATATCGCAGCCAACAAGATTGATAATGTACAAATTGTCAGAATGTCTGCGGAAGAGTTTACCGAAGCAATGGAAGGCAAACGCGAGTTCCGCCGTCTAAAACAACAAAATGTTGATTTAACAAGCTACAACTGCAATACCATTTTTGTCGATCCACCGCGCGCTGGTATGGATGAAGATACGTGTAAGATGGTTCAAGGTTATGAGCGTATTCTCTATATCTCTTGCAACCCAGAAACACTACAAGAAAATTTAGAAACACTAGGCAAAACACATAAAATCACCCGTTTTGCGTTGTTTGATCAGTTCCCGTTTACTCATCATATTGAAGCGGGTGTCATGTTGGAACGTATTAAATAAATACTCCCGATTAGATTGCAGTCATCTCTGTATAGCATAGGTACCGTTCAATAAGCTCTGTACCTACGCTCTTTAACTCAATGTATGACTGCTTTTTTCCTCTAAGCGGCTTGTTTAACCTTAGCCTTATGTAAGTGCTCTAAAATACTGACCGCCAGCGCCTTGGCAAATGGAACGGCCACCGCATTGCCAATCATCTTATAGCCTGCGGCTACATTGCTGTAGACAAATTCAAAGTTATCTGGAAAGCCCTGAATACGGGCGCACTCTCTCACTGTGAGGCGGCGATACTTATTCTCATGCCCTTCAACAAACTTGAATTTGTCTGTTTCGACTTTTTCCATTCGTGGTGCGCTAGGATGGATAGGCGCATGTCTGCCACCCGCTTGAATAGTGAATGATGGTTCATCCCATGTGCGTACACGGTTACGCGACATAAACATTGAAGAGAAGCCACCGATCATATATTCATGATTGAGTACTTTGACATCTGGATTTGGCTTTTGCTTTTCAAGCGCAGGGACCGCGTTGCCGTCTAGATCCAATAAAATGTCTTTAAGCGCTTTTCTTTCTTCTTTTTCGATAGGCTCGGGGAATGTGTATTTGATATTCAAATCACTTCGAAAGCCAATAAATATGACGCGTTTTCTATCTTGTGCCGCACCATAATCAACGGCGTTCATCATCTGTGAATAAAGATCATAACCTGCATCTTTAAACATTTTCTTTATGTTGTTTAAAGCATCGGCATGACGAGCATGCTGCATGCCACTCACATTTTCAGCTAAGAAAAACTTAGGCTTTTTTGCCTCAAGAATACGAATGAAATCAAAAAATAGCTGACCACGTTTATCCTCGATACCGCGTTGCGCACCGGCTTCACTCCAGCTTTGACATGGCGGACCACCAATGATGCCATCACACTCCGGCACTTCATCTGCATCAATGTTTGTAATGCTTCGGGTCACTAGCGTCGTTTTAGGATGATTCTTTTCATAAGTAGCCCAGATGTCTTTGTCGTACTCATTGGCCCAAGCAACGTGAAAACCGGCTTGTTCAAAACCTAAGTCGAGACCGCCTGCACCGGCGAAGAATGAAACGATTTGTTTAGTCATGCTTTAGTGTGTATCGTTGAAAATGTCGGCATATTGTACCAATTAACCGCACATAAGGCCAGCGTCTTTTATCCCTTGTTATTCAATGAATTAGGGCAATATTCAAATCTATCAATTTGTTCTGAACCGCGCCAGAGTGATTTCATCAACGATGAAAACACTCTTTGTCATATTCAAAGGTTATTGATGCGAACGTATGGTTAGTTAGAAAAAGTGTAGGTATAAAAAAACGAGCCAAAAGGCTCGTTTTTTAAGTTTGTTCTCTCTATTCTTGCTTAAGAATATAGCCAAGCTTCTTACCAATCCAAAACAGCAGCAACAATACTACGATGATTGAGAAGAAGTTTGAGCCAGCATCCGGATATTGCGCTTTGGTAAACGCCGAATGTCCAAACGCACCAACAAAAAAGGCGGCTAAACCCACCAACGGCACATCTTCAGTTACTGGATTATTAAGGTATTCTTGGTAAAGCGCCTGTACAGAAAGTACCAAGGCGATTAATGGAAAAATAGAGAATGCCACTTCACTGATAGTGAACCAAGATAGCATGGCATTACCACACATGCCTGCGATCACCGCCAACACTAATGTTTTCTGACCATTTCGGCGTTCATCTGAGCTAGTTTCTATCGACATCAATTTGTCCCTTCTTTTAAGCGATTGCGTTCACGTTCTTTTCGATACCAGTGGGCACCTTTTGCGACTATTCGTAATTGGATAATCAGGCGTTCTGCCAACTCGAATCGTTCTTTTTTATTTAAATCTAATGCTTCTGCTCCAGAGCTAAAAACCAATATAACTGAAGCTTCCGCTTGAGCAAGAGCCTCATCGCGACTCATGCCTGTACTCATCAAGTACTCCGTTAGTTCGGCTGAAAAGTGCTGGATCTCTCGAGCAACCGCGGCACGAAACTCAAACGACGTGCCAGATCGTTCTCTTAATAATAGGCGGAATACGTTGGGACTGCTCTCGATAAACTCCATAAAAGTCTCTACCGATGTACGGATCACACTCCCCTCTTTCACGATTCTCTGACGCGCTTGTCGCATCAATTGTCGGAGCAACAACCCGCCCTCATCAACCATAGTCAAACCCAACTCATCCATATCTTTAAAATGTCGATAAAAGGATGTGGGTGCAATGCCTGCCTCTCTGGCGACTTCACGTAAACTTAAGTTCGAGAAGCTGCGATCGGCGCTTAATTGACTAAAGGCAGCATCGATCAATGAACGACGCGTTTTTTCTTTTTGTTGTGCACGGATACCCATTGATTTCATTTTTAACCTAGGTGTTCTTGTTGCATGCCAGTGTTACGACATAAAGAGGAATGGCTAATATAGCGCGAAATCGAAGCTTTGTGTAAGTCCAGCGATTAGGATTTTGAACCTGTAAGCCAATATCACCCTGACTAAGCGAGTCGCGCTACGCCAGCACTCTTCTCAAAATAAACATTGCCTTACTGCTAATCGACAACCAAACACCGTGATCATTCACACTCTATGATGTTTGATTTATTTACCAAATTTAATAATTCGTTAGAATATTGATAACAGTGCATTAACCAAGACTGCATGAACGATAAGGATAACGAACTATGAGTCACAGCAAACATTTTGATGCCATTGTAATTGGCAGCGGTCCCGGTGGCGAGGGTGCAGCAATGGGATTGACCAAGGCAGGCCTCAATGTTGCTATTGTAGAAAAAGAGTCTAGCGTTGGTGGTGGTTGTACTCACTGGGGAACGATCCCATCGAAAGCACTAAGGCACGCTGTTAGCCGGATCATTGAATTTAATAGTAACCCGCTGTTTTGTAAAAATAACACCAGCCTACATTCCACTTTCTCAAATATTCTTAGCCATGCCAAAAGTGTTATCGACAAACAAACACGCCTAAGACAAGGCTTCTACGATAGAAACCAATGTACTCTGTTATTTGGTACAGCACGGTTTGTCGATGCACACACAATAGAAATCATTAAGGAAGATGGGACGTTAGAGCAGTACCGTGCCGATAAGTTTGTGATCGCGACAGGCTCTCGTCCTTATCGTCCTAGCGATGTTGATTTTACTCACTCGCGTATCTACGACAGTGACTCCATTTTGTCTCTTGAGCATGACCCAAGACACATCATTATCTATGGCGCTGGCGTGATTGGTTGCGAGTACGCCTCTATTTTTCGTGGGCTCGGCGTCAAAACGGATTTAGTGAATACGCGTGATCGTCTACTCGCGTTCCTCGACAATGAAATATCCGATTCTCTTTCTTATCACTTCTGGAACAATGGCGTACTTATTCGCAATGATGAGACCTATGAAAAAATTGAAGGGACGGATGATGGTGTTATTGTCCATCTCAACTCGGGCAAAAAGATGCGTGCCGATTGCATTCTTTTTGCCAATGGACGCACGGGTAATACCGATAAACTTAACCTTGAAGCGGTTGGGTTAAGCGCTGACTCTAGAGGGCAACTCAAGGTAGACCGCAACTACCAGACGCAAACAGATAACGTTTATGCGGTTGGCGATGTGATAGGTTATCCAAGTCTGGCGAGCGCGGCTTATGATCAAGGGCGTTTCGTAGCGCAAGCCATCACGCAGGGAGAAGCTGAGGGCAATCTCATCGAAGATATTCCAACAGGCATCTACACTATCCCTGAAATCAGTTCCGTCGGTAAAACTGAGCAGGAGTTGACTGAAGCGAAAATCCCTTATGAAGTCGGTCGTTCTTCATTTAAACATCTTGCTAGAGCGCAAATTGCAGGCAAAGATGTCGGCAGTCTCAAAATCTTGTTCCATCGAGAAACCAAGGAGATATTAGGCATCCACTGCTTTGGTGAGCGTGCTGCCGAAATCATTCACATTGGGCAAGCCATCATGGAGCAGAAAGGCGAAGCAAATACCATTGAGTATTTTGTTAATACTACATTTAACTACCCGACAATGGCAGAAGCGTATCGTGTTGCCGCACTGAATGGACTTAACCGTTTATTTTAATGAATTTGTTTTGGTGAACTTGTTCTAGTGAAACAGATAAAATGAAACAGATATAAAAAAAGCGACAGCTTACGCTGTCGCTCTTCATCACTATAACGTGATACTGCTTGGCTCTAACTCAAGAGCCCGCACAATCATCCATTTGTTATTTGTGCTTCCACTGCTAATTCTTTTTAATTCATCATCCTGATGCGTTATTTCATCCCTAGCAAGTCGATGTAAAGGCGAAAACTTGCAGCCTACTCCATTTACTTTCTCATCCTGAGAAACAAGTGACCATCCGTATCGGTCAATACACTTCCTGAGTATTGACGAGTCCTGTTAAGGCCATCCTAGTTCCTTATTAGCCGTCATGAAGATCTCCATGACTAACTTTCCTTTCTCAACATCCTGTCGACAAGAAGTAATTTACCTACCTCAGAATCATAAACAAGCGCGTATACGAATAAAATTTTATGAATTTAAGACGAAAGTAGGCGATTAATATGCAGATCAGAGGGTTGACGATATACTTGGCTATTTTATAAACGGCAGCTATAGCTAAAGTCTCACAAAGTAGTAAGACATATAGCGATAGACTGGATACCGATGTGGAAATAACAATGTGGCAAAGATCACAAAACAATATCGAACGGTACGATACTGCACTATGACCTTGAATCGTTACACTTTGACCTTAAATGACGACACGACAACCTGAGATATTAAGGCTCTTGATATCAGGTGCGGTATATAACGGTGCAGTTAGTGGAGACCACCCATATATTTGGACAAAATATCGATATCTTCATCTGTTAGCTTTTTGGCAATATCACGCATCATGGCATTCATATCGTTGTTGCGGTCGCCAGCGCGAAACTTTTCTAGCTGGAGTTTGATGTAGTCTGCATGTTGCCCCGAAACTTTGGGGAAACCAGAAAGCTCAGTACCATTACCTCTAGGACCATGACAAGCGATACAAGCGGTAATGCCTCGCTCACTATCACCCGCGGAATACAATACCTTACCTTGCTCTACCACGTTTTCAGGTGTGGCGTTATCTGAGATGGGCATTGAGGCATAATAAGCGGCAAGATCCGCCATATCTTCTTCAGATAGCGGTAACGCCATTCCACTCATCACGGGATCGTAGCGACCTTGTTTGCCATTGCTGGTCATGCCGAGTTTGAACTCTTTGAGTTGCTTCTCGATATATTTTGCATGCTGACCCGCAATCTTAGGGTAAATTGTTAATTGACTGTTGCCGTCAGCGGCATGACACGCAACACAGGTTTGGGATTTTGCTTTTCCAGCTTCAATATCGCCTTGAGCCCATACTGAGCAGCTGGCAACCAGACTCAAAATTAGCGCTAATTTTTTCATGACATTCCATTATAATTATCAAGCTTCCAGTACCACTTTTCGCCATTCGATTGCACCCTGTACCAAGCTCCACTTTGGATGGCAAGTTGAGGTAACACGAGCAATTCATACCGTTCATGGTACAATACGTGGCCAAAATGCCGAGCACGGTTATTTTACACAATTTCACAAAAAAGTAATCAATCGACTACACAAAGTCGGGATGGAGTTAACATTGAGCGTAAAAATTCATTACCAAAACACGCACTTCATAACTAGTGCACCTGATATTCGACATTTACCCGAAGATGAAGGTATTGAAATTGCCTTTGCTGGTCGCTCGAATGCCGGTAAGTCAAGCTCATTGAACCGACTGACTAACCAAAAAAGCTTGGCAAAAACCAGTAAAACGCCGGGACGAACGCAGTTAATCAACCTATTTAAAGTGGATGAAGGCTGTCATATTGTCGACTTACCTGGATATGGCTTCGCTCAAGTCCCACTGGAAATGAAGAAAAAGTGGCAGAAGTCTCTAGGTGAATACCTGCAAAAGCGTAAATGCTTAAAAGGCTTGGTGGTATTGATGGATATCCGTCATCCCATGAAAGATCTTGATCAACAACTGATCGACTGGGCGGTAGAGTGCGGTATTCCTGTGCAAGTTCTGTTAACAAAAGCCGACAAACTTAAATCAGGCGCAAGAAAGGCAGCAGTGCTTAAGATCCGCGAGGCAGCAATGGCATTTGGTGGCGATGTTCAAGTGGACGCCTTCTCTTCACTGAAAGGGATCGGTGTTGATCAATTGCGTAACAAACTAGACACTTGGTTTGCGCCTGCTTTTGCTATGCAGCAAGACAGCGAAGATGACACAACTGATGATTTAGACAACGAAGAGTAAATCACTCTGCAATCATCCACTGATAATAGAAAGTCGTTTGAGTGAAGAGCTTAAGCGGCTTTTTTTGTGTGGGGGCGAGCGAATAATGTCTTTATATTTCGCACAAGAAAAAACGCCCCAGTCAATATTTGACTGGGGCGGCTGAATTAGCCTAATCCAATAACGTGAAACAAAAGGTCTGAAAGATAGAACATCTTACCTCTGTACCCTACGCGTTCTAATCTACCGCAAACGTTTATTAAATGAAACTATTTTTGTAGTTTATTTTCAAAAAAATCTAGCAAATTGACATTTTCGGCGAGCAAACAATTGGTTAGTATTTCTTCGTTTTCAAAATAAAAAAAGCGCACAAACGTGCGCTAGTTCATACAAAAATCCAGCAATTCGCTTAAAAGTGTCTAGTGAGCTTCATCCCAGTTGTCACCATGACCGGAATCAGCCACTAAAGGCACGGCTAATTCTGCAGCAGATTCCATCAGATCTTGTACTTTACTTTCAATTTCGAGTAAAGATGACGATTCCACTTCAAATACCAGTTCATCGTGTACTTGCATTAGCAGCTTAACTCGACCATCGCCCTCTGCTTGAATCCACTCATCAACTAACAACATCGCTTTCTTGATAATATCAGCGGCCGTTCCTTGCATTGGTGCGTTAATCGCAGCACGTTCAGCCGCTTTTCTGCGCATACCGTTTCTCGACTTAATCTCAGGCAGGTGCAAACGACGACCGAAAATGGTCTCAACGTAGCCTTTTTCAGACGCTAGAGAGCGGGTATCTTCCATATACTGCATAACACCAGGGTAACGCTCAAAGTAGGTGTCCATATATAATTGAGCCTCACCTCTTGAAATACCTAACTGCTTAGATAAACCAAAGGCACTCATACCGTAGATCAAGCCAAAGTTAATCGCCTTGGCACGACGACGCTGCTCACTTGAAACTTCATCAATCGAAACGCCTAGGATCTCTGCCGCCGTGGCTGCGTGGATATCTTTGCCTTCTCTAAATGCCGCCAGCAACGCTTCGTCACCAGACAAGTGCGCCATAATTCTTAATTCAATTTGTGAGTAGTCGACCGCTAAAATTTTCCAACCATGCGGTGCAACAAAAGCTTGTCTGATGCGTCGACCTTCTTCATTTCGAATTGGAATGTTTTGTAGGTTTGGATCGGTCGAAGAGAGACGACCTGTTGCCGTTACCGCTTGATGATATGACGTGTGAACGCGTCCCGTCTCTGGGTTGATCATCTTTGGTAGCTTATCCGTGTAGGTGGATTTCAGCTTAGCCAAACCACGATATTCAAGAATCAACTTAGGTAGCGGATAATCTAATGCTAACTCTTGTAGCACTTCTTCATTGGTTGATGGTGCGCCTGAGGGGGTTTTCTTAATAACAGGCAAGCCCATTTTCTCAAAGAATATCTGTTGCAATTGTTTCGGAGAACTCAGATTAAACTCTTCGCCTGCGATCTCGTAGGCTTTCTTCTCTAACTCATCCAGTCTCGCTGCAATTTCTTGAGATTGAGCGCCCAACAGCATATCGTCAACTAAAACACCGGTGCGCTCAATGCGAGACAATACCGGCACCAGTGGCACTTCAATTTGCTGGTAGATAGCGTTTAAAGCGTCGTTCTGCTCTAACTGAGCATTGATTCTTTGATGCAATCTTAAGGTGACATCAGCATCTTCTGCGGCATAAGGTGATGCTTGGTCCATCTCAATCTGATTGAAGGTTAATTGCGACTTGCCTTTACCTGCAACCTGTTCAAATGAGATACAAGAGTGTTGCAAGAAGCGCAACGCCAAGCTGTCCATATCATGTTTACCACCGACACTGTTGTAGACATAAGACGCCAGCATGGTGTCAAACTTGATGCCTTTGAGTTCAATGTCATAACGAGCAAGCACACTCATATCATATTTTAAGTTCTGACCCACTTTAGCCTGCGATTCATCTTCTAAAATAGGCTTCAACTGTTCGAGAACCCAAGCTCGGTCAAGCTGCGCTGGTGCGCCCATATAGTCATGAGCAACAGGCAAGTATGCAGCCACACCTTCGTCGGTAGCAAGAGAAAGTCCGACCAAATTAGCGACCATGTAATCAAGGCTGTCGGTCTCGGTATCAATGGCGAATACTGTTGCTGATTTCAGCTTCTCTAACCAAAGATTGAATTCTTCTTCGGTTAAGATGGTTTGATACTGGCTGCGATCAATGGTGACCGCAGAGTTGTCCAATTCAGGAGCATCGCTTGACGCTTGCTGGCGACTCTGGGCTTGTCCATCGGCGACCACCTCACCGCTTCCACCTTCTAAAAGCTCATTAAGCCAAGTTTTGAAGGTCATCTGACCGTAGAGTTGCTGAAGTGCATCTACATCTGGTGTTTGCTTATTGAGATCTTGCGGCGTATGTTCCAATTCAACATCAAGCTTAATGGTGGCTAGTTGATAAGAGAGCATTGCATTCTCTTTGTGTTCAACCAGTTTCTTTGCCATTGTCTTAGAACCACGGAAGCTAAGCGCAGCAATGTCATCAAGACGTTGATAAATCGTCTCAAGGCTGCCAATACCTTGTAGTAAAGCAGTCGCGGTTTTATCACCAACACCCGGCACACCAGGAATGTTATCAACCTTATCTCCCATCAACGCGAGATAGTCGATAATCAGCTCTGGTGGAATACCAAATTTTTCGACAACGCCGTCCGAATCCATCACAACATTGGTCATGGTGTTGATCAGTGTGACATTCTCGTCCACTAACTGCGCCATATCTTTATCACCAGTACTGATCAGAACCGGCATACCCGCTTTTGACGCTTGATGAGCTAACGTGCCAATCACATCATCCGCTTCAACACCAGGGATGCAGATTAAAGGCAATCCCATCGCCCTGATTATATTGTGTAACGGTTCAATTTGACTGCGTAACTCGTCTGGCATTGAGGGACGGTTTGCCTTGTACTCTGGATACATATCATCACGAAATGTCTTACCTTTTGCATCAAATACAACCGCAATACGCTCCGAAGAAAACTGACGCATCATGCTTCTTAACATGTTGACCACACCGTAAATCGCATTGGTCTGAATTTCACCATTGCTCATGCTTTCTGGGTAGGCATGGAAAGCTCGATAGAGATAAGAAGATCCATCAATAAGAATCAGTGGGTTGTCTGGTATTTGCGCCATGTTCTCGTCATCCAAGAGTAGAGTAGTAATTGCGTATAAGGATGCCACGGTTAGCAAAGTTATGCCACGCTCTTTCACTGGCTATATAAACAGCGGTCTGTTTGATTAACCATTGGCAAGTGCATTATTGTGGATAAGTCTGTTTATATAGTTATTTTATTCTTTTTCCATTTCATAAAGTCAGACCAGAAAACACAATTAAACTATTGTTATTAAAGTATTTTTATGCCGATCTGTAGAGAAAGATCTGATCTTGCGACGATCCTTGCATGTGGAAAAAGTTTTAACTTGCCGTGATCACAGATCGATCCAACAAGTTACAAGCGTAGCATTTGTGACTCATAAACCGAGTCGAAAGTGTACAGACAGAAAAAAAGCGGCATCTGTAAAGAAGCCGCTTAGCATAAATAGTAGGTGTCTACCCGTAGTGCTGTAGAGGTAGCCACAAACTCCAAGCTATAAATTCACTGGAAGCAATGTGAGCAATGTCGTGTCAAAAAGCTAAGCTAGATAGTTCTTCGAAATTAAAAACAACGGTTTCTAACATTCAAGGCTAAATAAAACCGACTTCGCTCAAGACAAGTTAATAGTAATCATTCGCATTTGAATGCGCAAGTGCTAATTGATAATTTTTCTCATTAAATGCTAATTAACGCGATCTGCATCTAACAAACTCATAAAAAAGAGTCGGCACTATGCCGACTCTGACTCATTCATCGCTTATCTATAGCTATTTCTATCTACAATCTATTTCTATCTACAATCTATTTCGCTTCGCCGTTATTTTTTGCTAACGATTCTTCTGCTAACCACTCGGCAACTTGCTTAGCAAAATAAGTCAGTACCCCATCGGCACCTGCACGCTTAAAGCAGAGCAGAGACTCAAGCACGGTTTCTTTTTCTTTTAACCAACCGTTCTGAATCGCGGCTTTATGCATCGCATACTCTCCAGATACCTGATAGGCAAACGTTGGGACTTGCAGTTCGGTCTTAACTCGACGAACCACATCTAAATAAGGCATTCCCGGTTTTACCATTACCATATCGGCTCCCTCGTTGATGTCCATTGCAACTTCATGCAAGGCTTCATCACTATTGGCAGGATCCATTTGGTAGTTCTTCTTATTACCACCTTTGAGATTCGCCGATGAACCGACCGCATCACGGAAAGGACCATAGTAGTTGGAGGCATATTTTGCCGAATAAGCCATGATTTGAGTGTAAATATAACCCGCCTCTTCAAGCGCTTCACGAATGCGTCCAATTCGACCATCCATCATATCCGATGGAGCGACTACATCAGCGCCCGCTTCTGCATGCGACAAAGCTTGCTTGATAAGGACTTCTGTTGTTTCATCATTGAGTACATAGCCTTCGTCATCAATAATGCCGTCTTGACCATGAGTGGTAAACGGATCAAGAGCCACATCAGTAATCACGCCCATCTCAGGCACATGCTCTTTGATCTCTCGCACTGCTCGCTGAACCAGACCTTCCGGATTAAACGCTTCAGCAGCACAGAGGCTTTTTGCATCCTGATTCACTACCGGAAACAGTGCAATGGCAGGTACACCCAATTTCGCTAGATATTTCGCTTCTTCTATCATTAAGTCGATAGAAAGGCGCTCAATTCCAGGCATAGAGTCTACCGTTTCACGACGATTTTTCCCCATTAAGATAAACATTGGGTAAATCAGATCATTCACGGTCAGGGTATTTTCTGCCATTAGGCGGCGACTAAAATCATGCTTACGCATACGACGCATACGTCTTGCTGGAAATTGGCTTTGGATCGCTACTGACACCTTTATTCTCCTTGAATTAACTCATGCCAAATAGAGCATATCACCCTAGCATCTTGAGGTCACTCAAGTATACTCATGCAAACTGACAAACTCTGTACAACCATTATGATAGATACACACGCCCATATATACGCGGCTGAATTTGATAGCGATCGAGAGCAAGTTATTGCCCGAGCCCGCTCTGCAGGAATGGAATATATTTTGCTGCCCAACATCGACCTCGACTCGATTGAACCGATGCTCACAACACAAGCAAGTTATCCCGATCTTTGTCGTTCAATGATGGGGCTTCATCCTTGCTACGTCGATGGCAATGTCGAACAGACTCTGGCACAGATTCATGCTTGGTTCGATAAGCATCCGTTTATTGCTGTTGGCGAAATTGGTATCGACTTATACTGGGATAAAACCTATAAAGCAGAGCAAGAACACGCCTTTATTACCCAGTTAGATTGGGCAAAACAGAAAGACTTACCCGTCGTGATCCACACCCGAGACTCGATTGAAGAAACACTCACACTGCTTGAATCACAACAAGATGGCAGCCTGCGCGGGGTATTTCACTGTTTTGGAGGTTCAATCGAAGAGGCAAAAGCGATTAACAAACTCGGCTTTCACCTTGGATTAGGCGGCGTTTCAACCTTTAAGAATTCAGGAATGGATAAGGTGATTCCAGAGCTAGATCTGGATTATGTGATACTGGAAACAGACTGCCCTTACCTTGCCCCGGTTCCACATCGTGGTAAGCGTAATGAGCCTGCCTATACTCAACTGGTGTTAGAAAGAGTGGCACAGTGTAAAGAGTGGGATGTGCAAGCGGTGCTAGAAAAAACCACCCACAATGCGAAACGCCTTTTTAACCTCAGCTAAGCCTTGTCAGCCTCAGCTCAAATGATGAATCAGCTATGCCTCTTGATATCACCGATATAAAGAAACATAGCTGCAACTTTCCGTTATTCCTCAGAATACTCGGTATCTTCCTCTTTGCGAGTATAGAAGCGCGCAAAGAACAGACCGACCTCAAACAGTAAACACATTGGAATGGCTAGTAAGGTTTGTGAGATCATATCCGGTGGTGTCAGCATCATACCGACCACAAATGCGGCCACAACGATATAAGGGCGTTTCTGCTTCAGGCTTTCGACATTGGTTGCCCCTGTCCAGCACAATAGGATAATGGCGACAGGCACTTCAAAGGCAATCCCAAACGCCAAGAATAGTGCTAAGACAAAATCCAAATAGCTAGAGATATCCGTGGCAAATTCTACGCCTCCCAAAGAGATAGCCGTAAAAAAGCCAAACACCAGCGGGAAAACCACAAAGTAGGCAAAAGCAACGCCACAGTAGAACAGAATCGAGCTTGAGAACATTAAAGGCATCACAAGTCGTTGCTCATGCTTGTAGAGTCCCGGTGCGACAAATGCCCAAATCTGATAAAGAATAAAAGGCACTGCAATAAATACCGACACGACCAGCGTGAGCTTTAACGGGGTAAAAAATGGTGACGCGACATCGGTCGCAATCATCGTCGCCCCTTCCGGCAGACGCTCGACGAGCGGGCTAGAAACAATGTCGTATATATCGCCAGAAAAGTAGATCAAAGCGACAAATACCACTAGCACAGCACAAATGGCTCGTAATAAGCGATTACGTAGCTCTAGCAGGTGGCTAATTAAGGGCTGTGTCTGTTCTACAGAAGACATGTAAACCTCAAAAATAAAACAGCGAGCCCTTATCGGTCTCGCTTAACAAAGTCTAAAGCGCTTTATTCACTCTTCGTTGCGCCTTTTGGGTCATCTTGACTGGTTTGCATCACAGGTTGCGATGAAGCAGATTCATTCTGACTTAACGGCTCACTACTTGAGTCTGATGTCGCTTTGTTATTCGCACTGGCATAAGGGCGAGTCACCTCTTTTGCGGCCTGTTTGAGTTCATCCACCGACCGCTGTAAGTCTGGAGAAAGGTCGTCCATCCCCATTTTCTCAGCCTTTTTAAGGTTCTCTTGTAGCTCTTGAACTTTCAGCTCATGGGACAATTCGTCTTTGACATTATTTGCCATCGTTTTTGCGGTGCGAATAAAACTCGACACACTACGAATTGCCGTCGGCAAGCGCTCGGGACCAAGCACAACAAGAGCAACCACCGAGATGAGTACCAGTTCCCAAAAACCGATATCAAACACGTGTTATGCCTGCTCTTTGTCTTTTTTTACTTCTTCAGTTGACTGAGTTTTTTGCTGCTCGATGTTTTTCGGTTCGAAGTCAGCATCTTTGCTTTTTGGCGCTTCGTCTTCATTCATCGCCTTCTTAAAGCCTTTTACAGCTCCACCAAGGTCACCACCAATGCCACGCAATTTTTTAGTTCCAAACAACAAAATAACGATCACGGCAATGATAAGAAGTTGCCAAATACTAATACCACCCATCTGTTCTACTCCGAATTGAGTTAACAATTTAAATTAACTAGAAGTTTATACCTAAGTTGCCTCGCTATGCTAGTTTATCTAACACCTGCGTTAACCACGATAGGTTCGCCAGCTAAACAACCAAAAAATTATACCTGCAACAGCCGAGACCAAAGAAAGCTGTGAGTATGGGCTATCCAGTAAAACAGCGGCACAGACAATCAAGGTTGCTCCGGCACCAAACTGTAATTGACCGACGCCATGCTGACGCTTTGTCTCTCGATACCCTTGATAAAGCGTATCGATTCGCTGATTCATCGCTTTGCCTTGCTTTAGGCTATCGTACAGTAACTCTGGTAATTCCGGTAATTTTTCCGCCCAGTACGGAGCTCTATCTTTAATACCGTTTAAAAATGCTTGCGGACCAATTTGGTTAGCCATCCACTTTTCTAAAAATGGCTTGGCGGTTTCCCATAAATCCAATTGTGGATAGAGTTGACGACCTAATCCCTCAACATAGAGTAAGGTTTTTTGCAACAGAACCAGTTGAGGCTGCACTTCCATATTGAATCGACGCGCGGTATTAAACAGATTCAGCAGTACGTGACCAAATGAGATTTCACACAAAGGCTTAGCAAAAATGGGTTCGCACACCATGCGAATGGCAAATTCAAACTCGTCCACATTGGTATCGGCAGGCACCCAACCAGAATCAACGTGCAGCTGCGCGACTCTCTGATAGTCTCGATTGAAAAATGCTAAGAAGTTTTCCGCCAGATAGCGCTTATCTTCCGCATTAAGGGTACCGACAATGCCGCAATCTAAGCCGATCCATTTTGGATTTTCTGGATGCTCATAGCTGACAAACACGTTGCCCGGGTGCATATCGGCATGGAAAAAGCTGTCGCGAAATACCTGAGTGAAAAATACCGTTACACCGCGCTCAGCCAATAATTTCATATTGGTACCATTGGCTTCTAGAGCCGGTATATCAGACACTTGAATGCCATAGATGCGCTCAGAAACCATGAGGTTTTCGCTACTAAAGTCTGGCATCACTTCTGGGACATACAGCTCAGCACTGCCTTCAAAGTTACGTCTTAATTGAATGGCATTGGCGGCTTCACGGCGCAAGTCTAGTTCATCAATCAGGGTCTTTTCATACTCGCGAACCACTTCTATCGGTTTTAATCGTCGCGCTTGAGGCAGCGCTTTGGCAACAATGCGAGCCAGACGATACATCAGCTTGAGGTCAGCATCGATCACCGGCTTAATATCCGGTCTGATCACCTTAAGTACCACTTCTTGGCCGTTGGATTTCAGCTTAGCCGTATGGACTTGTGCAATCGACGCTGACGCTAAAGGGGTGACATCAAAATCATCAAACCACTGTTCGATTGAACCACCCAAAGCCTGCTCCATCTGAGATCTCGCTAACTCACCATCGAATGGCGATACCTGATCTTGTAATAAAGCGAGCTGATCCGCGATATGAGGAGGGAACAGATCACGTCTGGTCGACATCATCTGACCAAATTTGATCCAGACCGGTCCTAATTCTTGCAATGCGAGACGAAGACGCTCACCTAAAGGTTTATCTGGATGTTTATTTCTGAGCCAGAACAGGCATTTTCGAGCAAACAATGGCGCTTTTGCTAGTTGATGATTGGGCATCAACTCATCTAAGCCATACTCTAATTGAACTTTAGCGATGCGATACAGGCGTCTTATTTCACTCGGCGTCATGCACACTCCGACTCTGTTCTAATTCTGCGAGGGTGATTTGCTCTTGTAGTTTTTCAATTCTTTGTGACAACTGTTCGCTGTGACCACGAGTCACATCAACGTCATCACAGAAAGCCGCGATCTCAAGTGGACTCGGAGCCAGTTTCCACTCTTCGGTGACCACTTGACCTAAATGTCGTTGGTGTTTATCCATCTGCGTTGAGACAAAATCAAAGGTACTTTTGGCACCGCGCACCATAGTATGAGCCGCAACATCCCCGAGTAATTTAGAAAGCCACTCTTCCGGATCGGGGCGACAATCGCTCAATAGGGCGGAAAAGGCTTGTGCCAGTTGAATATCGCCCTCAAGCTGTAACTGATCCTGTTTGATAAGCTTGGTGATATTGGCTTGATCTCTGAGTTGAGGCAATACCGAGAGATTAAGAGACAGATAACAATCTGGTTCGGCTTCATATTGAGACAAAACGTCGATCTGTTGGCTAAACACAAAGGTTAAACACTTATTCAACTCACGGAAGTGGATCTGAATAACACGCCCCTTGAGTCGAGATAAACGGCGCACCAGTTCATCATCTTCTTTGATCAAAGTGTTTAACGTGGTTTCCACCACTGCAGTCATTAACGGCTCAAAAGGCATAGTGGGTTTCCTAGAATTTGTAACCTCGGTGCAAAGCAACAATACCACCGGTTAGGTTGTAGTGCTGTGTCTGCTCAAAACCTGCGTCTTGCATCATAGCTTCAAGGGTTTGCTGATCAGGGTGCATACGAATCGACTCGGCAAGATAACGGTAGCTTTCTGCGTCGTTGGCAACCCATTCACCCATTTTCGGTAATAAATGGAATGAATAAGCGTCATAAATCTTTGAAACGGCTTTGATGGTTGGCTTGGAGAATTCCAACACCAATAGTCGACCACCCGGCTTAAGCACACGATACATAGAACGGAGCGCCTTATCCTTGTCGGTGACGTTTCTTAGACAAAAGCTGATGGTGATGCAATCGAAGTGGTTATCTGGAAAAGGCAGTTCTTCGGCGTTGGCCTGCACGTAATGCACATTGCCGACAATGCCAGAATCTCGTAGCTTATCGCGACCCACATTGAGCATTGAGTTGTTAATATCAGCCAAAATCACTTGGCCTTTATCGCCTACAATGCGTGAAAACTTCGCGGTCAGATCACCAGTACCGCCGCCAAGATCGAGGATCTTTTGTCCCGGTCTTGCACCACTGCAATCAATAGTAAAACGCTTCCATAGGCGGTGGATTCCACCAGACATTAGATCGTTCATGATGTCGTATTTTGCAGCAACGGAATGAAAGACTTCCGCGACACGGGTTACTTTTTCGTTTTTTGCGACTGTTTCAAAACCAAAGTGAGTGGTTTCATCCTTTACTGAAGCTGTAGATTGTTGAGTTGGCTGATTCGATTGCACAATAATATCCGTCATTATTCATCCTATTACGCGATGCAACACCCACTGCATCGCAGTGATTCAGTTTACTTTATCCATCTCGGCTTGTCTTTCAGACAAAGCATCATTTTGTGCAATTTCTGTCAAGCTAGGAGAGATGGGACGCTTTACCTCAACGCCTAACCGTTTAAATGACTCTGCTTGTCGCAGCATATTGCCCTTACCCGTCGCCAGTTTGTTCATCGCCCCTTGATAACTCTGGTTCGCCTTATCCAAGGCTCCCCCTAAGCTTTCCATATCATCGACAAATAAACGAATCTTGTCATAGAGCTTACTTGCACGCTGGGCGATCACTTGCGCATTCTGATTCTGTCTTTCATTACGCCAGAGATTATCTATGGTACGCAGTGCAACCAATAAAGTTGTCGGGCTCACTAAAATGATATTTTGTTCCATGGCGTCTTTGACCAAACTCGGATCCGCTTGAATCGCGACTTGGAAAGCCGGTTCGACAGGAATAAACATCAGCACATAGTCCAGTGACTGTATGCCTTTTAATTGGTGATAGTCTTTATTTGACAAGCCTTTGATATGGTTTCTCAGCGCTTGCAAGTGTTCCTTCAAAGCGCCATCACGCTGGTCGTTAGTGTCGGCATGAAAGTAGCGCTCATAGGCAACGAGCGCCATCTTAGAATCAACCACTACCTGTTTATCATCCGGCAGATGAACAATGACATCCGGCTGATAACGTTTACCCGCCTCGTTTTGCAAATTTACCTGGGTTTCGTATTCATGCCCTTCTCGTAATCCAGACTCCGCCAAAACACGCGCCAATACCACTTCGCCCCAGTTACCTTGCTGCTTATTATCGCCTTTAAGAGCTTGGGTGAGGTTCATCGCTTCCTGAGTCATCTGATCATTGAGTTGTTGCAGTTTTTTCAACTCATGAACCAAGGTATGACGCTCTTTAGCTTCAAAACTAAAGCTATCGTTGACCTGCTTTCGAAAGCCTTCCAGTTGCTCTTTGAGTGGGGACAGCAAGGTTTGTAAGCTCTGTTTATTTTGAATATCAACCTTGGCGGTTTTCTCCTCAAACACCTGATTGGCTAACGCCTCAAACTGCTGCTTTAAACGCTCTTCTGACTGCTCTAGCAACTGTAATTTTTCTTTGTCCGAGCGCTGATTGGCTTGGTAGGTGGCGATTTGTTCTCTTAATCTAGCCTCAGCTTCCGCTCTCTGCTGGCGCTCATTGTCAAGCTCTTGCGCATAATCTTGGCGCTCTTGCTTAATCGCGTCGAAGTACCGTAGCTTTTCCATCGCCGCCATCACCTTGCCATGAGCTTGCTTTAACTCGAACGCGGCTTTATCGCGTTCGTCGTCTAGCTCATCAAGCTCTTGTTTGGCTTGTTCATAATCCACTTTTAGCCTTGCAATTTCTTGCTGCGCCGATTGCTGCTGTAACTCCGCTTGTTGGGTTGACATATCAAGGCGTTGTTGCGCTCGCAGGCAGGCAACTGCAAAACCGATCGCCATTATTGAAGCCCCAGAAGCCAAGGCAACAAGAAGCCAAATTTGATGTTGTAAAATCCACTGCATTATTGGTTAGCCATATCAATTCACCTATCTGCAATGATAATTTATACTGGATAAATGTCCATATGTAGTATCGCTTATTGCCAAATACCAAGGTTATGATTTATCTCACTCAAATTGTTCTACTTTGCCTAGGCTAATCACTGGTAATATGCCTGCTTTCAAACACTAAATTGCACAATCATCACTATGCATAATGAACGTCAAGCTTTGATTTATGGGCTTGCTGCCGTACTTCTCTGGTCAACCGTAGCAACCGCTTTTAAGCTTACCCTGGCGGAATTTACCCCAATCCAGATGGTGGCGGCAGCGTCATTGGTATCAACGTTGGCTCTGATTGCGGTCTGCGCAATACAAGGCACACTCAACCAGCTTAAAGATACCTTTACCGCTAATCCTTGCTACTACCTCATCGTTGGGTTGATCAACCCACTCGCCTACTATCTGATATTATTTAAGGCGTACGATCTTCTGCCCGCATCACAAGCGCAACCGATCAACTATAGCTGGGCAATAACGTTAACCTTAATGGCTGCGGTTTTTCTAAAGCAGAAAATACGCCCTCAAGATTGGGTCGCTTGTCTATTGGGTTATCTTGGCGTTGTGGTTATCGCCACAAAAGGCGATATATTGGGTTTGCAGTTTAGTAGCCCTGCTGGTGTCGCGCTTGCACTGCTTTCTACCTTATTGTGGGCGGGATATTGGATCATCAATACCAAAAACAAAGCCGACCCTGTGGTAGGCGTATTGCTGAGTTTCTTAGTCGCCCTCCCCTTTGCGTTTGCTATCGCCATCTATGAAGGGGCGAGTTGGCAACAAATTAGCATCAAAGGGTGGCTTGCACTGAGCTATGTCGGGCTGTTTGAAATGGGGATCACCTTTGTTCTTTGGCTCAGCGCCCTCAAACTCACGCAAAATACCGCCAAAATCAGTAACCTTATTTTCGCATCTCCCTTTATTTCATTGATGCTGCTTGCCTACATCATAGGTGAAGAGATCCACCCATCAACGCTAGTCGGTCTTGTGTTGATCGTTATCGGTCTGATTGTTCAACAGGTAAAACGAAAAGCCTGATTTAACTACCACTAAAACGAGTCCGCTTTCCCGAACATTATTTCGTCATCATGGCAGTAAAGTTATCTTTACTGCCATTTTTAATATTCTTTTTCATTACAAAAGACATAATTAAAAATCACTAAAAAAGCCGATAATGAAATTTATACCCAACTAATACCCTCACGCAAAATATTCGTCTAATTTAGGTTTGTGTGATAGCAACGCCTCATTGCATTATTCTCTGCAACTCTGTAGAACTAACCTTCCAAAATAAAATATTTACACAAAGTGTAAAATTATTAATACACAGACCCTCTACAAAAAATATAATTAGAAAGGACTCTATTATGGAGAAAACTCTCTCTACTTCACCAGAGCATCGCTCTGGTTTGTCACAGTTAATTCGCTCTCTTGGTCCGGGCATTATGATGGCGGCTGCCGCTGTTGGTGGCTCGCACCTTGTTGCCTCCACGAAAGCAGGGGCAATCTATGGCTGGCAACTGGTCATTCTTATCTTGTTGGTGAATCTGCTTAAATACCCTTTCTTTAGGGCTGGCGTGCAATACACCATGGGAACGGGGCAAAGCCTGATCCAAGGCTACTCTAACCTTGGTCGAGGCTATCTTTGGGCTTTTACCATACTCAACGTTATCTCTGCGATAGTAAACACTGCGGCCTTGTTGCTGTTTAGTGGCAGTTTGTTAAGCTACTTCCTGCCTTTCGAACTCGCCATGCTACCAGTCTGTATCCTTGTTTTAGGCGTTTGTATCGCCATTCTTTTTGCTGGTCACTACAAGGCTCTCGATCGCCTTTCAAAAACGATAATGACGGTCCTAACCATAACGACGGTCGCAGCACTGGTGATCGCGGCTTCAAACGGCAGTGTTGCACCTGCCGACTACCAAGCACCGTCTCCTTGGACTTTGGCAGCCATCGGCTTTCTTGTGGTCACTATGGGTTGGATGCCAGCTCCTATCGAGATATCGAGCATCACCTCGCTTTGGCTCAAAAGTCAGTGTAAAAAGCAGACTGTGACGGCTAAGTCGGCACTGTTTGACTTTAATGTTGGCTATATTGGCACCGCAATTTTAGCAATCGTATTTGTTGCCCTAGGCGCGCTGGTGATTCATGGCTCGGGCACTGAGCTTTCTGCATCAGGTATTGGTTTTTCTCATCAGTTGGTGAGCATCTACGCCTCAACCATTGGGGAGTGGTCTCGCTATTTGGTCGCCATCATCGCTTTCTTCTGTATTTTTGGTAGCACCATTACTGTTATTGATGGCTATTCAAGAGCAATTGAGGAATCACAGCGCCTACTGCAAAACAAACCTGAAAATAGTCCAAAAGCGTTTCAGGTTTGGGTGATTATTGTGTCTGTGTCGGCAATTTCAATCATTGCCTTTTTTGTCAAAGCCTTAATGCCGATGCTGGACTTTGCGATGGTTATGGCGTTTGTCACCACTCCAATATTCGCGCTGTTGAACTATCTGTTAGTTTCAAAAACCGAGCTACCCGCAGAACTTCAGTTAAGTAAAAGGCTCAAAGCTTTGTCGATTCTCGGCTTGGTTTACCTATTTGGTTTCTTAGCCCTGTTCATCTGGTGGAAGTGGTTAATGTAATTGATTCATGGATAAACAAAAACGACGCCTAACAAGGCGTCGTTTTTGTAAATAGGGGTTGGTCCAGTTAATGCAATGATAGTTCCCTAAGCTTGGAAAATATCAAGGTGCTGATCTTTAAAACCTTTGTACTGAGTATTGAGCTTTAACACTCCAAAATATGCACTATCATGGTCAATTATAAATATAACTGTCTTGTTTAGATATAAAGTGATTAAACTCCGTAGAATGATATACATTCAGGCATCCTACACTGCGCGATGTCGCTCCACTTTTCATATGACCAATTGCTTTTTTTGACTCATTTTGTATGTAATCACGCACTGCTTTATATGGGTCGTACTTTGTTTCAAATGTTTCTTCGTCTTGAATAATACGATGTTGCCCACTCCCCATAAATGAAAAGGAGCTTTGCGCATAGCTTAAGTCTTTCGCTAACATGCTGCTTGGCTCTATTTCACGCAAACAGTTTAACAGTGCGTAATCCTTCAGCATCTGTCGAGCTTCAACCGTTTGTTTCTCAATAAAAGCAGCATCGCTAGCTCTACAAGAAAACGTAACAAGTGTGGTGAATATAATAAATAGAGATATGAATCTTTTCGTTCCCACAGCATTACCTTTTTAGCTTTAACGCTACCATCAGAGTAACGCTCTGAAACGTGACTAAGAACGTGATATTAACTAGAATCACCCGTCCTTTCCTTGAACCACCCCTTAAAGCTGAAAAACCAGCGTATAAAACGAAGAACACAAAGCCAGTGCAGCTAACCCCAAAAGCTGTTTGATGACTCGGGATTGCAAGCAACAAAGCTTATTCCATCTTGGCTACCGCACAATCGATGCGACTAAACACTCTGCCCAGCCACATAGCCACTCGACCAGCACCATTGGAAATTATAGCCACCTAGCCAACCCGTTACGTCCATCACTTCGCCGATAAAATACAACCCGGGAACGGATTTACACTCCATTGTTTTTGAAGATAGATGATCGGTGTTTACCCCACCTAAGGTGACCTCAGCGGTGCGATAGCCCTCGGTACCATTGGGAACAATTTTCCAGTTCTCTAGACTGCTTCTGATAGCATCCAGCTCTTTGGGGTTGTACTGCTTCAACGGCTTGTCGGCAAACACCTGACGCTCGATCAGCACTTCCACCAAACGTTTTGGAAGCACTCTTGCCAAGGTGTTCTTTAGGCTTTGATTGGGGTGTTTTTCGCGAGATCGGCTTAATAACGCTTCAATATCTGCCTCTGGCACCAAATTGACCGAGACATTCTGTCCTGGTTTCCAAAAAGATGAAATCTGCAATACTGACGGACCCGATAAGCCTCGATGAGTAAACAGCAAGGCTTCTTTAAACAGAGTGCCATCATTGGCAGAGATCTCTGCGGGAATCGCAATGCCAGACAATTCAGAGAAGTCCTCTTTGTCTTCTTTATGTAAGGTAAAAGGCACCAAGCCCGCGCTGGTCGGAATCACCTCTAGGTCAAATTGTTCTGCAATCTTGTATCCGAATGGTGTTGCGCCTAATTTCGGCATCGACAAACCACCCGTTGCAACCACAAGGGATTGGCACTCTATAGCATCGGTGTCGGCATATAAGCTAAAGCCCTGCGGTGTTTTTTCAATAGAATGTACATCGCACTGATAACGGAACTTAACGTTAGGTTGCTCACATTCGGCAAGCAGCATACTGACAATCTGTTTGGCTGAATCAAGACAGAATAACTGCCCGTGATCTCGCTCTTCAAACTCAATACCATACTTGCTCACCAAAGAGATAAAGTCCCAGTGACTGTATTGAGAAAGTGCCGATTTTACAAAGTGCGGGTTTTGACAAAGATAGTTATTGGCTGATACGTCATAGTTGGTGAAGTTACACTTGCCTCCTCCTGAGATGAGGATTTTTCGTCCCGGCTTTTTGGCATGATCCAGCACCAATACCGAACGACCACGCATACCGGCATGAGCAGCACACATCAAGCCAGCGGCACCAGCACCAATGACAACCACATCAACTTTTTGGCTCATGACCTTTACCTATAACAAACCCAAAATAATAAAAAAGGATGTGCATCGGCACATCCTTTCCAAATTAGCGCGTTATTTTAGCGGTTTCATCAGCCAAAAGCCACTTACACTAACCAAATAGCGTATTGCTGGCGATGGCTCGTTAACCTCAAATGCTATCGTCAGTTATAAAAGGAAACTGGCAAAAAGTGTTACACCAACGAGCGCACAGCACAGAACAAATAACTCTCTTACACGATCACATTTTCCAGTGAATACCGGATCATGATGATGGTGGTATTCCCGAGTCTTCAGGTAGTGATAAAGCCTTACCTGTTTAGACATGTTGCCATGTGTGGTAAAGAATCCACGTCCATCCACTTGCTGATACAAGAGCGGATGCGCCTCGCGCATGATAAAAATAAGTGAGCGTAGTGCAGTCAGATACCGGGCCATGTTGACCATGGTAACGAGCATTAAAACGAATAGAATAGTGTCTCCACTGATCATCTTTTCCTCCCTACATCTTCCAAGATGCTCAAGAGTAAAAGACGACCAGTCGTCTTTTAAGCGCCGATGTTACTCAGCTGGAGCATCCATAATGGAAGAAGAACCCTCTTTTGCTAACGTTGCTAAATCCTTGTCGATAAAGAACAGCGCTTGTCCGTTCTCTCCTACGAGTTCTAACTTATCTAAGATCCCTTTGAACAATTTTTCTTCTTCATGTTGCTCGGCAACGTACCACTGAAGAAAGTTAAATGTTGAGTAATCCTGAGCCATAAAAGCAACATGAGCTAGCTTGTTGATTTGCTGAGTGATCATTTGTTCATGCTGATACGTCTCTCGGAATACATCCCCTAAACTGTCGAATTCATGTCTAGGCGCATCAATCGCGCCAAGAATAGGCAAAGCACCGGTTTCGCTGACATAGGTGAAGAGCCTTTTCATATGTTCAAGTTCTTCATCTGCGTGCTGGCGAAGAAATTCTGCCGCACCTTCAAACCCTTTATCTTCACACCAAGCACTCATCTGTAAGTATAGGTTGGATGAGAAGAACTCCAGGTTAATTTGCGCGTTTAGCTGTTCGACCATTTCCTGAGATAACATGCTGTACTCCTAACTGGCTAACTTGTGTTAACGTCGATATAACATAAGTGCCTAAGATACCGCACAGTTCGCTACCGAGACAGGACTGCTCGCCGTCCTCGACTGTCTAATTAGAGTCTAGAAAGGAATTTTAGACTTTGCTCACAAATTTTTGTCTTTTTATTAAGAAATTTACCTCCACGCTTCACTTAAAAACCGCATCATTTTGCGATCACGACAGCATCATTATTTTGATTTTATTGGTATGTTTTTTATATAACTAACGTCAAAAGGAGCGCGTTATGAGTTACAAACATATCTTGGTTGCCCTAGATCTTTCGGATGAAAGTAACCTATTAATTGACCGAGCCGTTTCTTTAGCCAAGCCGCTTGGCTCAGAAGTCTCTTTTGTGCATATTGATGTCAATTTTGCTGAACTCTATACGGGACTCATCGACCTCAACATGGCGGAGAATCAAAACCACGTAATGGAAGCCTCTCTGACGCAACTGAAAAAATTTGCTGAATATGCTGACTACCCTATCAAGCACTCGCTGGTTGGGAGTGGCGATCTCAGTAACGAACTACGTGACACCATTAAAGAGTTTGATGTGGATTTGGTGGTCTGCGGACATCATCAAGATTTCTGGAGCAAGCTCCTCTCCTCAACTCGCCAATTAATTAATACTGTGCCAGTTGATCTGCTGGTGGTTCCAATTAAAGAGTAATTTTCTCAGGCTCCCCATCGGGAGCCTTTTTTATACCCCTGTTCATTGCATATCAACATCCTGCTCAGACTCCGCTATACTGCCGCCAGAATTACATTCAACACTATGCCAACAACGCAGAAAACCGTTTGTTGTCAGGCAGAGGTTGATTTCAAATCATTTATGGACAGTAGAAATAAAAACTTATGGGATATCTTTACTTTGTAACGCTGCTTTGGGCGTTCTCATTTAGCTTGATTGGTGTTTATCTAGCCGGGCAGGTTGACGCTTGGTTTTCCGTACTCATGCGGGTGGTATTAGCGGCGGTGGTTTTCTTACCCTTCTTACGCTTTAAGCAAGTTTCTCGCTCTCTGGCGATCAAGTTGATGGCGATAGGTGGTGTTCAGCTTGGTTTAATGTACTGCTTTTACTACCACTCATTTCTATTGCTCTCGGTGCCGGAAGTTCTGCTGTTTACTGTCTTTACCCCGATTTATGTCACGCTATTTTATGATCGATTAAAAGGGCAGTTCTCTCCGTGGTACTTAGTCACTGCGGTTATTGCCGTTTTGGGCGCAGCCTTCATCAAGTTTGCCGGCATCAACGACAATTTCTTACTCGGCTTCCTAGTGGTTCAAGGCGCCAATCTCTGCTTTGCGATTGGTCAGGTGAGCTACAAATATTTGATGGAGAAAGAGCAAGTCACGCTGCCGCAACATACTATTTTTGGCTTTTTCTACCTAGGCGCGACCGTTGTAGCGCTGGTTGCCTTTGCGCTATTTGGTAACACCGACAAACTACCGACGACCCAATTACAATGGGGGATACTCGTTTACCTTGGCATCGTTGCGTCTGGTTTGGGTTACTTTGTGTGGAATAAAGGTGCCTGCATGGTTAACGCAGGCGCTTTAGCAGTGATGAATAACGTGCTAGTGCCTGCGGGTTTGGTGGTCAACATCGTTATCTGGAATAGAGAGGTTGATATTACCAAACTCGCCATAGGCGGTGGGGTGATCTTATTGTCTTTGGTCGTGAACGAGCTATGGGTGAAACCCAAAGCTCAAGCTCAACGTCGATAAACTAATGCAGCTGTGTCTGGGTGGCGATATTCGCCACCCGCTTATCCGCTTTATGAGCGAGATGTTGATACTTCAGCTCCAGCTTCCGTTGCTGCTTCGCTAGCTTTTGGCTTTTCTTAACCAACTTTGCGAGCTTCTTCTGCGCTTTACTCTGTTTCTTGAGCGCTTTTTTCGCGGCTTTCACCGCACGCTTATCTTGTTTGCTATGCCGAGTGTGATTTGCATCCGCTTTAATGTCGGTTTCACGCGGTGTTGTTGCAAGTGGTGTCATTGCAGAATTAGCGATAACTGAGTTCCCTGCCGAAACCGTCGCCGTCTCAAGCAAACGGGGCTTGCAGAGTGCGGAACGATGGGAGGCGACGCGAGTACAAGAACCACACATGTACTTAGGCTGAGCCACCAATTGGGTGATCTCCCCAAGCTGAGCGCTGATTTCAACACGACGATACTTGCACAAACGCTTGGTCATACTACTCTCCAATTCCACCACGCTATACCCATTGTAAGCAAACAACCAAACGATAATAAGAATGGTTATTAATCAGATATAGTGACTATTGACGAGAAAATCAACCCTTACTCTGCAAACTTGCCGTTCGATTAATCGCTCATTGCAGCGTTCACATACACATCAAAGCGATTCTTCTTAGTTTCAATCACCATGCTAGGTTTCTGTTCATCAAGCCAAGGCGCATAATCCGGTCGCTTAACCACCACACGTTTTGCCGCTAATTGCAGCGCTGGTGCCAGTAAACCGTCAGCATCGTGGTCGGCACCGACTAATGACTGGAACACTCGCATCTCTTTTTTTACTAACGCTGACTTTTTCTTATTTTCTGGATGAGGATACATTGGATCAAGGTAGACCACATCGGGCTGGGTAAACTGTCGGTCTTGAGCCAACTGATTCAGTGCATCAAGGCTAGAGGCATGAAGCAGAGACATACGCTCAGACACCCAACCGCCGATCTCAGGGTCTTGTTTCGCGCGAGATAAACCATCATCAAGCAACGCAGCGACAACCGGATGTCTTTCTACCAAATGTACTTTGCACCCCAAAGAGGCCAATACAAAAGCATCTCTACCCAGTCCGGCGGTTCCATCAAGGATGGTTGGAGTAACGCCTTTGTTTAAACCGGCTGCTTTGGCTATCGCTTGCCCTTTACCGCCGCCAAACTTGCGACGGTGGGCAACCGCACCACCCGCGAGATCAACGTAGATGGCGCCAAGTTTAGGCTCGTTTAACTTACGCAGCTCAAGACGGTCAGCGGTCAGAACTAAGGCAAAATCGCTATCAGAACTGGCTATCAGCCCCCAACGCTGGGCAAGGCGTTCCAGTTCATCGGCTCTTGAAGATTGTTCGCTGATCAGTTGAATGTGCAAGATAGGCTCCGGAGGGCAATGGGTGATTTAACCTAGCAAGTTTACATCAAGAGTGATGCGCCACCAATATAAGACTGATGCCACCGATTAGTGATAAGCTATCGATTCATAACGGCGATATTTTGCGAATTAAAAAGGATTGATTATGCACCACCCTGCTGGTCTCGATGACTTAGACAAAGCGATTCTAAAAACGCTGATGGAAGATGCTAGAAAGCCCTATGCGGAAATGGCCAAACAGTTTCAAGTCAGCCCAGCCACCATTCACGTGCGAATTGAGAAAATGAAGTCGGCGGGAATTATCGAAGGGACAGAAGTCATCGTTAACACCAAAAAGCTGGGCTATGACGTGTGTTGTTTTATCGGCATCAACCTGTATGCGGCAAGGGATTATCACTCCGCGCTAGAAAAACTTAACGCCCTCGATGAGGTCGTTGAGGCCTATTACACCACAGGTGCTTACAATATCTTCGTCAAGCTGATGTGCCGTTCGATTGAAGAGTTACAAAAAGTGCTGATTGAAAAGCTGCAAGCTATCGATGAAGTTCAGTCGACAGAGACACTGATCTCACTGCAAAACCCGATCAGTCGTAACGTCAATCCATAAAAAGCGTTAATCCATAAAAAAATAGCCTCTTATCAACAAGAGGCTATCATCACTAAAAATCCAATGTTAGGCGCTAATGCCTGAATGTCTCAATAGGGCATCAATCTCAGGCTCGCGACCACGGAAGCGCTTGAATAGCTCCATTGGCTCTTCACTGCCGCCCATTTCTAACACATTGTTAAGGAAGCTTTGACCCGTTTCTTGGTTGAAAATACCTTCTTCTTCAAAGCGTGAGTATGCATCTGACGACAACACCTCAGCCCACAGATAGCTGTAGTAACCCGCACTATAGCCACCCGCAAAGATATGACTAAAGCCGTGTGAGAAACGGTTCCACTCAAGACTCGGCAGCACCGCGACCTTAGATTTCACTTCCGCTAATGTTTCTAGAACACGAGCACCGATATCTGGATCATACTCAGTGTGCAGAGTAAAGTCGAACAAACCAAACTCAAGCTGACGAAGAATAAACATCGCCGACTGGAAGTTCTTCGCGGCGAGCATTTTATCCAGCATCGCTTTAGGGAGTGGCTCACCGGTTTCATAGTGACCAGAAATAAACGCCAGCGCCTCCTCTTCCCAACACCAGTTTTCAAGGAATTGGCTTGGCAACTCCACCGCATCCCAAGGCACACCATTAATGCCAGAAACGGCACCAGTATCAATCTTGGTCAGCATGTGGTGAATACCATGACCAGTTTCATGGAACAGAGTGACCACTTCATTATGAGTAAACAAGGCTGGCTTATCACCGACTGGGCGGTTGAAGTTACAAGTCAGGTAAGCCACTGGTGTTTGCAGTTCACTGTCAATATCGATGCGACGAACGCGACACTCATCCATCCAAGCGCCACCGCGTTTATGTTCGCGAGCGTAAAGATCTAAGTAAAAACTGCCTCTCAAGGAGCCTTGCGCATCAAAAATATCAAAGAAACGCACCGACTCATGCCAAGTATCCACCCCTTTGCGCTCAGTAATCTTCATGCCAAACAGGCGGTTGAGTACCTCAAATAAACCATTCACCACGGTCTGTTCTGGGAAATAAGGGCGCAGATCTTCATCAGAGAATTGGAATAGGTGCTGTTTTTGTTTTTCACTGTAGTAAGCGATATCCCACAGATTTAACTCCGTCACGGCAAATTCTTTCTCGGCAAACTGACGTAATTCTTCTACTTCACGTTCACCTTGCGGCTTGGCTTTTTCAGCCAAGTCATTCAAGAAACCCAACACCTGTGCTGGCGTTTCTGCCATTTTGGTCGCTAGAGACTTCTCACTGAATGAACCAAAGCCGAGCAAACGGGCAATTTCATGACGCAGTTTAAGCTGTTCAGCAATGATTTCTGAGTTATCCCATTTACCTGCATTGGGACCACGGTCGGACGCGCGCGTCACATAAGCCTCATAAAGCTCTTGGCGCAGAGCTTGATTGTCGCAGTAAGTCAGTACTGGCAGATAAGATGGAATATCCAGAGTCAGCAGGTATCCATCCAACTCTTTTGCTTCTGCCGCCGCTTTTGCCGCAGCTAAAGCAGACTCAGGCATCCCAGAGAGTTCGCTGGCATCGGTGATATGCTTGCTCCACCCCATGGTCGCATCCAATACGTTGTTGGAGAACTGCGAGCCAAGCTCAGACATACGCTTGCTGATTTCACCATAGCGATGCTGCTGGTCCGCAGGTAAGCCGATACCTGACAACTCAAAATCTCGCAGTGAGTCGGTGATGGTTTTCTTTTGTGCTTGGGTAAGGTCGTTAAAGCTGTCACTGGCTTTAATGGCCTTATAAGCCTCATAAAGCCCTTTGTGCTGCCCAACCCAAGTACCGTATTCAGACAGGATCGGCAAACAGCTTTCATACGCTTCACGCAGTTCTTCGCTGTTCATCACCGAGTTCATATGGCTCACCGGAGACCAAAGACGACTCAACTTGTCATCAATCTGCTCGATAGGAGCAACCAAGTTGTCCCACGTCGGTGTTGAATTATCCGCTAGCACTTGTTCGATTTTTTCTCGGCACGCTTCTATTGCCTGCTCTACCGCCGGCTTGACATGCTCGGGCTTGATCTGGGAAAAAGGAGGTAAGTCTGTAAAAGTTAGTAATGGATTAGACATGCAGCATCCCTATTTTTGTGATTGGGTTCCCTCACTGTTTAACAGAAAATACATTTCAGTGAGTATGTATCAAGTAATGTAGGCAAATGAGTGAAAAATCAATCCTCAGCACGTTTTTTGTCGATATATACCCAAGCCCATTGAGTCAGTATATAATTTGACGATTATCCCGCTAGATGAGTAATTACCTTGCTAAGTTACCGCCACAGCTTTCACGCTGGCAACCACGCCGACGTTGTTAAACATATTGTTCAAAGCCTGATCCTTGATTCTCTGAAAAACAAAGATAAGCCTTTTGTTTATCATGACACCCATTCAGGCGTTGGACGCTACGACCTGACCCATGAATGGTCGGAAAAAACGGGTGAGTACAAGCAAGGGATCGCCAAACTTTGGGGTGATAATGGGTTACCTGAAGATATCGCTTCTTATATCGAGGCGATAACGGCGCTCAACCCGGATAGCACATTACGCTATTACCCGGGTTCACCGCGTGTTGCGCGTGCCCAACTGCGTCCACAAGACCGCATGGTACTAACGGAGTTACACCCCAGTGATTTTCCTCTGCTTGAGCAAGAGTTTCATCGTGACCGCCAAGTCAGCATTTTTAAAGAAGATGGATTCAAACGCCTTAAGGCGAGCCTTCCACCTCAAGAGCGTCGTGGCTTAGTGTTAATCGATCCCCCTTACGAGTTGGCTCGAGAGTATCGTGATGTCGTAACCGCCATCGCGCAGAGCTATAAACGCTGGGCAACTGGCATCTATGCTATCTGGTATCCGGTTGTGAATCGCTACGACATCGAAGATATGATCGAAGGGCTAGAAAGTCTGGGCATACGCAAAATTCTCCAGATCGAACTGGGTGTGAGTCCAGATACCAATGAGCGCGGCATGACCGCATCTGGAATGATCGTTATCAATCCCCCTTGGAAGCTTGAACAGCAGATGAAGGCGATTCTGCCTTACTTACAACAGCAAATTGCCCCAGCTACTGGTCACCATAAAGTGGAATGGATAGTGCCGGAATAAGCCTCGCATCTAGGTTTCTATCTCGATATTTCAAACGCAGCCAAGTGCTGCGTTTGTCATTTTTATCCCCCGCCAATTCAGCTTGGCAAAAATTAATTTCCATCTTTTGCAAAATATTGTCGTCTTTTTTTGTTTGCCTACGTCTTATTGGTGAAAAAACACTTTTGCCTTTGAGGAAATCATCATGATTAAAATCGTTAGTTTTAAAATTTGTCCCTTTGTTCAGCGTGTCACGGCAGCATTGGCGACTAAGCAGATCCCATTTGAGATTGAGTACATCAGCTTAAGAGACAAACCGCAGTGGTTTTTAGATATTGCGCCAAATGGTCAAGTGCCTGTCATGATCACTGAGTCGGGAACAGCACTGTTTGAATCTGATGCCATCATTGAGTACATCGAAGATGAATATGGTCCAGTAGAGCAAGATGTCACCAATGAGCAACATGCCCTTGATAGGGCATGGAGCTACCTTGGGAGTAAGCACTACTTAGCTCAGTGCGGCGCGATGAGCAGTAAGAACCAACAGACGTTTGAAGAACGCTCAGACAAACTTATCAAGGCATTCAAAAAATCAGAAGATCAACTCTCCGGTGCCACGCGTTACTTTAAGTCGGACGTGGTCAGTAATGTCGATATTGCTTGGTTGCCTCTTTTGCATCGTGCAGCCATCGTCAAAGCTCGTACCGGCTATGACTTTTTCTGTGGTTTACCTAAGATGCAAGCTTGGCAGCAGAATATCTTGCAATCAGGCTTAATCGACCTGACCGTCTCAGAAGATTTTGAAACTCTATTCAGTGATTTCTATCTTACCAACACCTATCTTGGTAAGGGTAACGATGTTGCACCGTCATCGAGCTGCAATGCTGCGAGTTGTTGCGGGTAATGAGCTATTGCGGGTTAATAAACAAAGGAGTCAGTCACAGGCTGACTCCTTGCTAACAGCGCCGCACTAACAACTCATCGCTATTAGTCATAATAAAAGACACTTTTTCCCATTGGCGTTAGTTGCTAGACTCGATTTATGATGAACATAATAAGATACCGTTGGGCGCACTCACTGTGTTGAGTTGAGTAAAGCTCACCCCAATGTATTCAACTATAACTATTCAGCTCTCGGAGAAAGTAATGGCAACGCATTTTGACTATATCTGTATTGGTGGTGGCAGTGGCGGTATCGCCTCAGCCAACCGTGCTGCTATGTATGGCGCAAAGGTCGCGCTTATCGAAGCCAAAGATCTTGGTGGCACCTGCGTAAACGTAGGTTGTGTTCCCAAGAAAGTGATGTGGCACGGAGCTCAAGTCGCTGAAGCGATGAACCTTTACGCTGAAGACTACGGCTTTGATGTGGATGTAAAAAGCTTTGACTGGAGCAAGATGGTTGAAAGTCGCCAAGCCTACATTGGTCGTATCCACCAATCTTATGACCGAGTGCTAGGTAACAACAAGGTTAACGTCATCAAAGGATTTGCGAAATTTGTTGATGCAAAAACCGTTGAAGTGAATGGCGAACTTTATACGGCAGATCATATTTTGATTGCCGTGGGTGGTCGTCCAACCATTCCAAACATTCCCGGCGCGGAGTATGGTATTGACTCCAATGGTTTCTTTGATTTAGAGACACAACCTAAGCGTGTGGCGGTGGTTGGTGCCGGCTATATTGCGGTAGAAATTGCCGGCGTGTTAAGTGCTCTTGGCACAAAAACTCACTTATTTGTGCGCAAACAGTCTCCACTGCGTACCTTCGATCCCATGATCATCGACACCTTAGTTGAAGTCATGGACGCGGAAGGTCCAACACTGCACACCCATTCTGTGCCTAAAGAAGTGGTCAGAGAAGCCGATGGCAGCCTGACTCTACACCTTGAAAACGGTGAAAGCCAAAACGTTGATCAGCTGATTTGGGCGATTGGTCGCCACCCAACGACTGACGCGATTAACCTAAGTTCAACAGGCGTAGCAATCAACGATAAGGGCTATATCAAGGTCGATGAATACCAAAGCACCAATGTTGCTGGCATCTATTGTGTCGGTGACATTATGGAAGGCGGTATTGAGCTAACGCCAGTGGCAGTGAAGGCAGGTCGCCAGCTTTCTGAGCGTCTATTCAATAACAAACCAACGGCAAAAATGGATTATGATCTCGTCCCAACCGTGGTATTCAGCCACCCACCGATCGGCACGATTGGCTTAACGGAACCAGAAGCGATTGCGCAATACGGCGAAGACAACGTCAAGGTGTACACCTCTGGATTCACCGCAATGTACACCGCGGTAACCAAACATCGCCAACCATGCAAAATGAAGCTGGTCTGTGCTGGTGATGATGAAAAAGTCGTTGGCTTACACGGTATCGGCTTTACCGTCGATGAGATGATTCAAGGCTTTGCTGTCGCAATGAAGATGGGCGCAACCAAAGCAGACTTTGACTCGGTCGTTGCAATTCACCCAACGGGGTCGGAAGAGTTTGTTACCATGAGGTAACGCACCTCTCCCACTCTGGTGCGATACCAAACAGCGAACTATTATCAACTTGATAGTTCGCTGTTTTTGTTTGAGTCATCGCGGAATAAGCAATGCAGGGCTCAAGACCCTATTTCCATTTTCCGTGTTTAGCTAGCCGTCTATTTTGGGCTTCCTATTGTTTCGCTTCAAAGTGAAGGGGAAGAAGCGGTTTGTACATTCCGTTTTCAGGCGCATAATAAGGCCGTTTTCTTGCTTCCACTAACTGCTGTAGGTTTAAGGTAGGTTAAAGTGATATCTCGTTTACCCAAATGGGTTGAAGTTGGCGCTTTGGTCTTGGCTTTGATTGCGGGCTTTATTAATGCGATTGGGCTGCTGAGTTTTGAACACCAGTCCGTCTCTCATCTGTCAGGCACGGCAACCTTGCTGGGCGTGAGCTTGTTAGAAGGCTCTTACATTACGATTCTCCACCTTGTGGGAACCCTGCTCTGCTTTGTTATCGGCTCTGCTATTGCTGGTTTTCTGCTACATGGGTCAACGCTCAAGTTGGGGCGTCATTACGATACCGCATTATTTTTAGAGTCACTGCTGCTGTTTCTCGCCTTTGCCTTCCTGACTAATAACCTCTCTTTCGGTCATTTTTTTGCTTCAGCGGCATGCGGTCTGCAAAATGCGTTGGCGACAACCTACAGTGGCGCGGTGGTAAGAACGACTCATGTTACCGGCTTATTTACCGATCTGGGCATTATGGTTGGCTCAATACTGAGAGGGGAGAAGCTCGATCGCAGAAAGAGTAAGCTATTCTTGTTGATTATTATTGGCTTTGTTGTTGGTGGAACGCTAGGGGCGCTGAGTTACGCCCACTTTAACTCATATTCTCTACTTATTCCTGCTGGTTTCTGTTTTGTCGTGGCGGAAGTGTATCGGCAGTTTAATCGTGACTCGAAACGCGCTAAGTCATCATAATGTCAGCGGATTTAAATGTGAACTGTATGTTTTTACAAAAACTTAAAGCAATCACCCTTTGCCTATCTGCCTATATTTCTTATAGTTCATAAGAGCCTGTAAGGAGTTATGAATGGATACCAAAAAGCACGTTTTTTTCTTTGATGCCATGCGCTGCTGTGCGGCACTGGCGGTGATCGTTATTCATGCATTAGCTCCATATCGACATCAACTTGGCGACATTCCCATGGGCGAATGGATAACAGCCATCAGTTTCAATGGGTTTAGCCGCTGGGCTGTACCGGTCTTTATTTTGATTACTGGCGCGCTAATGCTTAACGACAAGCGTCCTTTCGATCTCAAATATTATCTATCAAGGCGTCTGGGAAAAGTGCTGGTCCCTTTTATCGTCTGGTCGATTTTCTACGCGTTCCTTTCGGGGTGGAGTCTCACTGGGTTTGATAGCAGTATTGTTTCTCAAATTCTCGCTAATAGCTTTCATCATCAAACCTACTACCATCTGGGATTCTTTTATTACTTTATCCCTCTGTATTTTGCTATCCCATTCTTGCAAGCATTGGTAAAGCGCTATGACGATGTTGCACTCTACGCATTAACTGCGATTTGGTTGCTTACGACTCTATTATTTCTACTTCGCATCGATGGTCCTTGGAGCGAACAGTTTTGGCTCTATATGGGGCTTTTACCTTTAGGTTATGTGCTGTATCAAAAACTGCCGTTAAACCGGACCATCGTGATAGTGGCGGTGATTCTTGGCTTGGGTGCTATGGCACTGGGTAGCTACATGGTGATAGAAAACAGTATCCAAGCGGAAAGGTATTCCGTTGGTCGATGGTTCTCCTACAAAACCATCAATACTGTTCTGGCGGCAAGTATGGTGTTTATTCTTTGCAAAGCCTTTGCTGACCGATTGAATAGCGGTAGTCAGCGTGTGGTCAGTTTCATTAGCAAGCATAGCTTAGGGATTTATATTCTCCACCCACTGTTTCTTTGGCCAATGAATACCCTGCACCTTTATCAAGGTCACCCAATGATGATGATTCCAATTTGGGTACTCATCAGTGGTGGTGGTGCATTAGCGCTCAGTTATTTGCTTTCACTCAGCGCTAAAACCCGTTGGCTGTTGCCATAAAGCCGTTGGGTTTATTTCACACACAGCACGTTTAACTGGGTATTCGCCTTAACGGGCACCACTTTACCGCTGGTAAACAGACCTTTTTGCCCATCTCCCCAATATGGGAGTTGCACTGGCCATTGTTCTCGAGTCATCACTTTGGATGCCAGCAACGCTTCCCATTCTGTGCTGTTGACTAAACGCATATCTAGGTCACTGCATACCTTAATCGCAGTTTGATAATCTAGGCGATTCCAGGCCTGATTATGCTCCATATAGAACTGGTAGTTATTACTGTCTAAGTAAGGCAAGGTGTACTGCTTATTATGCACTTGAGCTCTAAAACGAATGCTCACCGAGGAAGAGACTGTGGTGGGCAAAGTCGCGACAGGCTCCACCTGCTTGGGGCGACTGTTCTGTGATGATGTTTTAGAGGGTGATGGCTTCTGCGCTGTTGTTGCTGTTGCTGGCACTTTCACCACGGTGTTTGCTTTAGGCGTCGAAGTACGACGGTTGTTCTCTTGTGAAATTTGGGGGGTGATCGAATTGGTGATATTGGTCTCACCTGCGGCAACCGGTTTTACTGGGCTGGCATGTGCTGATGCACGGCTTATGTGTCGAATAAAAGCGTCTTTATAATCTCTGAGCGTTTTTACTTTGGCTAATTCTCTACTGGCAACTCGGCTGTCTGTATAGGGACCCAGCAGGCAACGATAGCCTTTCGCCTCAGGCTTCATCCAAACATGGGTGGAGATTTGACGATAGAGTGGCTTGGCTGTCGACAGCGGCATGAGCGCATCCAACAGACCACATTGAATCCAATAAACAGAAGTTTCTGTCGATGGAATATTGTTACTCCAAACTCCCTGACCAATTGGGCACTGCGCCTCTAATACTGGCAGTTGGTTAGAAGAAACCTGTGTGGCATCACACAGTGGTGCATCTTGCGCATGACTTGGCTCGCTCAACACTAAAAGTGAGGCTGCAATAGCAAAGCTTGAACATAGCCACTTGTTAGCTGATTTTATCGGGCTCATATACTTCCTCTGAACACGCTATCCACTATTAAAACTTCGATTCTACCAAGCGAAAGGTAAAAAAAGAGTCGCTACAAAGCGACTCTTAGTTTAGTTATAAATAAGATTAAAAATCAATCACTCTGGATCACCCTTTATAGATTTTAGGGTTGAATACATCACGTAACCAGTCACCGAGTAAGTTAATCACCAGAACTAAAGTCACCAGCACAAGACCTGGGAAGGCAGTAATCCACCATGCACCAGAGAAAATGTACTTAAAGCCGATACTGATCAAAGCCCCCAATGACGGCTGATCGACCGGTAAACCAAGACCTAAGAACGAGAGTGCCGCTTCTGACATGATCGCGTTAGCGACCTGAACCGTCGAGATAACCAAGATCGGTGACAAGCAGTTAGGAAGGATATGACGGAACATGATGCGTAAGGACTTAAAGCCCATGACTCTTGCAGCCTCTACATACTCTTTCTTTTTCTCTGCCAATACAGATGCACGAATAGTTCGAGCGTATTGAGGCCACTCTGCAACACCAATGATCACCACCAGCATCAAAACGGCATATTGACTATAGAAATCGCTCCCAAAGCTCGCCTTAAAAATGGCAGACACAATAATCGCGACCATCATGGTTGAAAACGAAAGCTGTACATCGGCAAAGCGCATCAAGAAGCTATCTACACGACCACCAAAGTAACCCGCGGACAGACCGATAATCGTACCCAACAGCAGTTGTAGACCCACAGCCATAAAGCCGATTGTTAGTGACAAACGGGAACCGTACAGAATCGTCGATAAGATGTCGCGACCTTGCTCATCGGTACCGAGAAGGAAATTCGTGTCACCCTCTTCCATCCAAGATGGCGGTAATTCCGCATCCATAATATCGATGGTACTGAGGTCATAAGGATCATGGGGCGCAATCAGAGGCGAAGCCAGAGAAAGCAGCAAGAACACCATAAACACGGTGAAACTCGCCATCGCCACTTTGTCACGCTTAAAGTAATAAAGAAAATCGGATTGTTTGAATCGCTCCCAACGAGAAGGAGCAGCTTGTATTGCTTGAGTCATTATTATGCACCTTTACCTGTTAGGTTTACTGTTGGGTTGATGATTCCATACAGTAAGTCGACAATTGTGTTCGTCACCACGAAAATAAGACCAACGAAAATAACGTAGGCTGTGATCAGTGGGGTATCGACGCGGTTAATCGCTTCTAGGAAAAGGAACCCTGTACCTGGCCACTGGAAAACCGTTTCAGTCAAAATTGTGTACGCAACCATAGTACCAATCTGTACACCACCGACGGTTAGTACCGGCAACATGGTGTTTTTTAATGCATGTTGATAGTAGATTTTAGTCAGAGGTAGACCCTTTGCTTTGGCAAACTTAATGTATTCTGAACTCAGCACTTCAAGCATCTCAGAACGAACCAAACGGATAAATAGCGGCAACATGATCGAAGCCAACGCAATACATGGCAGCACCAAGTGCGCCAATCCATCTAAGGTAAAGAAGCCGGAATCCCATCCAAGTAGGTTCGCAGTCTCCCCTCTGCCGTAGGAAGGTAACCAGCCTAACTCAATCGAGAACACGTACATCAACATAATCGCGGTTAAGAAAACCGGAATCGAAATACCGATACTACTTCCCGCCATAATACATTTAGTGAAAAAGCTCTTCGGGTTAATCGCAGAGTACACCCCAAGAGGAATAGAACAACCGATGATGATCAGTGTCGCACCGAACACAAGTTCCATTGTCGCCACTAATTTACTCAAAATCACTTCTACCGCAGGGCGCTTAAAAGTGTATGAATTCCCTAAGTCTCCTTGAACTGCATTGCCAAGAAAACGTGAATATTTAGTAATGAAAGGATCGTTGAGGCCCATTTCCTCACGCATTGCTTGTCGCTCTGCTTCCGAAACCGACTGACCTACAAGCTCACGCAACGGGTCACCCAGGTTATCCTGAATGGCAAACGCCACTAAACTGATCACAAACATCACTATCAGTGCCTGAAACAGGCGCTTGACCAGAAACGAAAACATTCCTTGCCCCTTAACTATCCATTACCGTTAACAATTGCTTGTTACTGGGATTTAAAATAACGCTCAGCTAGGCTTTGCTAGGCTGAGCGTTTCTCTTTGTGTTACTAATAAAGTGGTTAAGGTTTAATTACTTAACGACTAGATCACCAAAGTATGGGAAGTTCATACCATTGATGATTGGTTTGATCTCTAGAGTAGACTTCGCTGCCCATGATGGATCTTGCCAGTGAAGAGGAACAAATGCCGCTTCGTTGTACAGTGTTGCTTCAACCTGTTTTAGCATCTCGCTACGCTTAACCAGATCGGTTTCGCTGTTAGACGCTTCAACTAGTTTGTCTACTTCTGCGTTTGAGTAGTAACCACAGTTGTATTGACCACGACCCGTGTCAGAGTTACGAGTCATTGTTAGGAACTCAGAGAAGTTTGCTGAATCTTCTGTATCTGGGTGCCAACCAATCATCATCATGTCTGCTGCACACTTATCAAACTCAGGCCAGTATTGCGCTTTAGGCATTGTTTTTAGATCAACCTTGATGCCGATCTTAGATAGCATTGCTGATGCCGCTTGAGCGATCTTGTCATCGTTAACATAACGGTTGTTTGGAGCCATCATTGTTAGCGTGAAGCCGTTCTCGTAACCCGCTTCTTTCATCAGCTCTTTTGCTTTGTTAAGATCGTAGCGAGGTTTTAGGTCTGCATTGTAACCCGCGTAACCTACAGGGCTCTGTTGAGATGCTGGAGTCGCAGCGCCTTTCATGATCTTCTTAGCAATACCTTCGTTGTTGATTGCATAAGTGATCGCCTGACGAACACGAACATCTTTCAGTGCTTCGTTGCTATTTTGGTTCATCTGGAACGTGATAACACGAGTACCCGGCATAGTGTACAGATTGATGTTCTTCGCACTATCTACACGCTTGTAGTCGTTTGGAGAAACAGGCGCAATCATATCCACGTCACCAGAAAGTAGCGCAGCTACACGAGTAGCAGCTTCTTTGATTGGCACTAGAGTCAGGTTATCAACGTTACCTTTAGATTCTTTATCCCAGTAGTCTGCAAAACGCTCAAATTCCATTTTGATGCCTTGCTCGCGAGATTTAACGATAAATGGACCCGTACCTGAAACGTTTGTTGATGCAAATGAGTTACCGTGCTTAACGATCTCACCTTTATCTTTACCGTCTGCAGTTGTGCCAGAGTAGAACTTGCTATCCATTGGGAAGATATAAGTCGCCACGTTCTCGATAAGTGGATAAGTACCGTCTGTTTTAATTTCAAACGTGTAGTCATCAACTTTAGTTAGAGAAACTAGCGGTGCGAAAATACCTTTAAAGTCTGGAGACTCTTTAAGACGAGCAAATGTCCATACTACGTCATCTGAAGTTAGCTCGTTACCTGAGTGGAACTTAACGCCTTTGCGTAGGCTGAAACGCATAGTTTCGTTATCAACACGCTCCCAAGACTCCGCTAGACGAGGCTCAAACTTCATCTCTTGAGTAAAACGAACAAGTGGATCAAACACCATGTGAGACAGCTGAAGAACACCACCGGATAGCTGCTCATGCGGATCAAGTGTTACTGGATCGGCGTCATAAGCAACGGTGATGTCTGCCGCTGCTGCACTAAAGCTTAAGCCTGCAGCCATTAAAGCTACAGTCAATTTACTTTTCATGGATTTCATTTTGCATAACTCCTTCATGCCGGGATCTAGGTCCCTTGTTGTGTTTGCTTCTGTTATCGTATCCCTGATGGGAAGGATGGCTTACGCCATGTTTACTACATCTTCCCTTAAACCAGTAAATTCTGGCATTAAAGAAATCAGTTGTTTGCTGTACTCATGCTGCGGGTCAGTAAATAACTGCTCAGTCGGCGCGACTTCTAATAGCGTGCCCATCTGCATTACACCCACTCGGTCACACATCTGTCTAATAACAGGTAAATCGTGACTGATAAACAGCATGGTAAGATTCAACTCTTGTTGTAGGTCTTTGAGTAGATTCAAGATTTGTGCCTGAACCGATACATCCAGAGCCGATGTTGGTTCATCACAAATCAGTAGTCGTGGTCTTGTTGCCAGTGCGCGCGCAATCGAGATACGTTGACGCTGACCACCAGAAAACTCATGGGGATATTTCACGCCCGCCATTTTGCCCAAACCAACGTGTTCTAGCAGGTCCTCAACAATCCTTTTTGTTTCACTCTCGTTTGCCGTCAGCTTATGAAAACGAATCGGCTCCGCGATAATATCGTAAATTTTCATACGAGGGTTCATCGAGGTATAAGGGTTTTGGAACACCATCTGCATCTGACGACGCATTGGACGGCGCTCTTTTTCTGACTTCAATGCGGTCAGATCAATCCCCTCAAAGGTGACTTTGCCTGAGTTTGGTGCATAGAGACCCGCAATCACACGAGCGATTGTTGATTTACCGGAACCCGACTCACCCACCAAACCAAAGGTTTCGCCTTCGTGAACTTGGAAGCTGACATCATTAGATGCTTGAACGTACTCACGACGACTTTCAAACAATGAATCTTTGGTCACAAAACGTAGATTCACATTTTCAACGTTTAGCAGAGGACCGGTATAAGTACGATGATCTTGGCTTTGACCTAACCAGTGATTTTTGACATCGAGAGGTGCCATTTCTTGCGCTTCTTCGATATAACTCACCAACGGGAATCGGTCTAGCTTCATATCAGAGCGAGGAACGGCAGAAATTAAGCTACGTGTATACGGATGATCAGGTTCACCCAACACTTTTGCCGTTGGACCAAACTCAACCAAGTCACCACGATACATTACCGCCACACGGTCAGTAACATTGGAGACAACTCCCATATCGTGCGTTACCAGCATACAACCCACGTTATTCTTAACGCACAATTCGCGAATCAATCCTAGAATCTGATCTTGAATTGAAACATCCAGTGCCGTGGTCGGTTCATCAGCGATAATAAGATCAGGTTCACCCGCAAGGGCGATCGCAATAACCACACGCTGACGCATGCCACCAGAAAATTGATGAGGATACTGTTTGAGACGGTTCTCAGGTTGTGGGATGCCCACTTGATTCATAAGATGAAGAGCACGCTCATAAGCTTGCTCATCACTGACCTTCATATTGGCATGAATGGTCTCTTTCAACTGCTGTTCAACAGTAAAAAGAGGGTTAAGAGAGGTCATCGGATCTTGAAAGATAAAACCGATTTTTGAGCCACGCACTTTACGCATCGCTTCTGGCGATAACCCAGAGATTTTCTCACCATCAAGAAAGACTTCACCAGCCGCAATTGTGCCCGGAGGTGACAGTAAATCACTGACGCCGTTGCCGACAGTCGACTTGCCCGCCCCTGATTCACCCACAACACCAACGATTTCACCGCGCTCAATGCTGAACGACAAGCTCTTTACCGCAGCGTGCACACCGTGGCGAGATGGGTATTCGATACGAAGATTTTTGACTTCTAATAATGACATTACCAGACCTCTACTGCTCCGGCAGCTTCCTGCCCTGTCTGAAAAATTGAATCCATTCATAGTCAGAGTATTATGCTGACTATTTGCAAGTGCATCAATTTGGCAAAGATCTTACAAAAAAGCAACAAGAATAGGATAAAAACTGGCAAAAAAGATAATAAAAAGCAGTTTCAACGAATATGTATGCATAAACACAAAATTAATCGTTATCAAAAACTGTGCAAAGTTCATTCAAAATAATTTAAAGCACGCGAAAAACCCAGCAACAAAAAACCAACAATCGCGATATCGCCAAAATATTCAACTTTTTAGTTTGGAATAATTATTCACAGATTGAAATTAACAGAATTGAAATATATCCATATAATTAAAATCAATTTCAAATTATTAACCTACATAAATACAAAAATAGCAAAATTAAAAGCCAAAATAGACCAGTCAATCAACATAAAAACCCAGATAGATTCGATATCGCGATAGCAACATTATTCACCTTGACCGATTTAATAAAATATCGTGTTCGCAAGGTAAAAATCGCTGATAAAAGTAGATATAAGGACAAGACAATTTCAATGGCATGTCTGTCTTGAATAGAGAAATAGTGAGCAGGAAAGAATAGAGAAGCCCGATACGAAAAAAGCCTCGTCCTAAGACGAGGCTTTCAATAGTGGTCGGTGAAGAGGGATTCGAACCCCCGACCCTCTGGTCCCAAACCAGATGCGCTACCAAGCTGCGCTATTCACCGAAATTCTGTTTTTTACTAGGAGTGCATCGTAAGAGGGTCGCCTCTGGTCCCGCTATTCCTAACATCGGGATGCGCTACCAAGCTGCGCTATTCACCGACGATGTTTTATTACGAATATTTTCGTAAAAGGAAGTAACTTACTACCAAAATAAATGGGGTGGCTAACGAGATTCGAACTCGCGACCACCGGAATCACAATCCAGGGCTCTACCAACTGAGCTATAGCCACCACAAATTTTGTTTTGTTACCGTTCACAACGATAACTGAAATAGTGGTCGGTGAAGAGGGATTCGAACCCCCGACCCTCTGGTCCCAAACCAGATGCGCTACCAAGCTGCGCTATTCACCGACAATGTTCTTTTCAGAACGCTTTCGTTTCGATTAAATCAAAACAGGAAACCGAAGTCACCGAAATAATGGGGTGGCTAACGAGATTCGAACTCGCGACCACCGGAATCACAATCCAGGGCTCTACCAACTGAGCTATAGCCACCATTATATTTTGCCAATATTTTATCCGGATGGCGCGCCCGAAAGGATTCGAACCTTCGACCTTTGGCTCCGGAGGCCAACGCTCTATCCAGCTGAGCTACGGGCGCATGCCCTATCGGCGGAGTGGAATAATACGTATATCACACTAGGTCGTAAAGTGTTTTTTCAACTTTTTTTATTGATTGTTGTCTTTTTCAACACTCAAAGCGCCAAATCCACAAAGTTTAGTTGTGATTCATGCCCAGTCGCACAAAACTTGTTGTTTATTGCAACAACTTAACAGGATATAATCACGCAACATTTACATTGATTTAACAGTTGTTGAATCAACAAGCAGAATAAAATCGTACAAATCAAATGCAAGCACAGACTTGCTACCTTGTTGGATAGTAAAGTGAGTTTAATGGATATGTCTCGTCGAACATTAGCTGCTCTATTTGCAGTATTAACGTTTTCAAGCGCTTCAATCGCTGCTGATTTAAGCCAAAAAGAATATGATGCCATCGCTGAACGCATTAAACCCGTCGGGAACGTCTACCTAACTGGTAGCGAGCCTGTGGTTGAAGAGCCTAGCGGTCCTCGTGATGGTGCCACGGTTTACAACACCTTTTGTACCGCCTGTCACTCAACCGGCATTAGTGGAGCACCAAAAACTGGTGATGCGGCGGCTTGGGCTCCGCGTATTGCAAAAGGTAAAGATGTTCTAACCGATCACGCCATCAACGGTTTTAATGCAATGCCAGCGAAAGGCTCTTGTATGGACTGTTCTGATGATGAGATCGTCGCTGCGATTGAGCATATGATCGCCGACCTGTAATTCTAAGTCTTACCTTAGCAACCATAAAAGGGCAGATACGTCTGCCCTTGCTGTCACCTGTGATCAAGTATCTATTGATCAAACGTCTACTTTTTATCAAGCATTTATTTTTTGTTAAACATAGCGCGGATATTCGCAATATGCGCCTGACCTTTCTCCATCCGCTCTTCTTGCGAAACTGGCTTTTTCACCATCTCCCACTCAACATCTTCATGAGGCAGCTCATCCAGAAAGCGACTCTGTTGTGGCTTAATGAGTTCGCCGTACTGACGCCTCTCTTTGCACATAGTAAAGGTCAACTCTTTCTGCGCACGAGTGATGCCTACGTACATTAAACGACGTTCTTCTTCTACATTATCTTCATCAATACTTGTTTGATGGGGCAATATGCCCTCTTCCGTCCCCATTAAATACACATACGGAAACTCCAAGCCTTTAGAGGCATGCAGTGTCATCAATTGAACTGCATCACTATCATCATTCTCTTCACCGCGCTCCATCATGTCTCGCAGTGTTAGGCGCTGAACCACCTCTTTTAGCGTTTTCTCTTCCTTGTCATAGTTGTCGCCCTCTAAATCAGCAACAATCCATGAATAGAGATCAGAGACATTTTTCATGCGCATCTCTGCAGCTTTGCCACTCGATGACGTCTCGTACAACCAGTCCTCGTAGTTAATATCTCGAACCAGAGCGCGCACCGCGTCTACGGTGTTACCCCGCTCTGCATTATCAGCAATCGCAACAATCCACTGCGTGAAACGTCTCAGGTTCTCCAAGCCACGTCCTGACAAGTGCTGCTCCAAGCCTAACTCAAAGCTCGCTTCAAATAAGCTCTTGCCGCGCATATTGGCGTAGGTGCCTAACTTCTCAAGTGTGACAGGACCAATCTCACGTCGTGGAGTATTAACGATACGTAAAAAAGCATTGTCATCGTCTGGATTCACCAAAACCCGCAAGTAAGCCATGATGTCTTTGATCTCCGCTCTAGCGAAAAATGAGGTACCACCAGAGATCTTGTAAGGGACTCGGTTTTGCATCAGAGCCTTCTCGATTAACCTCGATTGGTGGTTGCCTCTATATAACACCGCATAATCACGATATTGCGTGCCGTTGACGAAACGATGCGCAATCAATTCCCCCGTGATTCGCTCAGCTTCATGATCTTCGTCTTTGGCACGCAGCACTTTTAACTTCTCACCATCAGGCAGTTCAGAGAACAGCGATTTTTCAAAGACATGAGGGTTGTTGGCGATGAGAATATTAGCGGCTCTCAAGATACGAGAAGTAGAGCGGTAGTTCTGCTCTAGCTTAACCACCTTAAGCGCTGGAAAGTCTTGATTAAGCAGCACCAAGTTTTGAGGTTTTGCGCCACGCCATGAGTAGATTGATTGATCGTCATCACCGACGACGGTAAAGCGTGAACGCTCACCGACCAGCAGTTTCACCAATTCATATTGGCTAGTGTTAGTGTCTTGGTACTCATCCACTAACAGGTATTGAATGCGCTTTTGCCAACGCTGGCGAACTTCTTGGTCCGTTTTCAGCAGTAATACCGGTAACGCAATCAGATCATCAAAGTCTAATGCGTTGTAAGCTTTCATCTGCCCCTGATACATTTCATAACAAAAAGCAAACAGCTGCTCTTGCTCAGAACGGGCGATCCCCTTTACTTGTTGCGGGGACAGCATGTCATTCTTCCAATTAGAAATACTCGACAGCAACATGCGCAGCAAGTCTTTATCACCGTCGATCTGTTTCTCTGTTAGCTCTTTGAGTAATGCCATCTGATCTTGGTCATCAAACAGAGAAAAGCCGGCTTTCAATCCTAACGCTTTATACTCTCTGCGAATGATATTGAGCCCAAGAGTATGAAAGGTCGATACCATCAAACCCTTCGATTCCCCTTTGCTTAACGTCTGGCCCACACGCTCTTTCATCTCGCGTGCCGCTTTGTTGGTAAAGGTTACGGCGGCTATATTTCTCGCTTTGTAACCACAGCTTTGCACCAAATAGGCTATCTTATTAGTGATTACTCTGGTTTTACCTGAACCGGCTCCCGCGAGTACTAAACAGGGACCAGAGACAAATTTAACTGCGGAATCTTGCTGTGGATTTAGCTTCATCAGATGCTCATTCGTGACTTTAATGACGGAGGTAATGTAACGGGCACATAATAGACTGACGCGACAGACATTGCTATTTCACAATGGCTATTTCACATAAACATTTTTATTGATAAGCAGCAAAGCAGAGGCGACGCCCTACAGAATTTAGTCTGTTAAGACAAAATTAAAGTATAAAAATATGTTGCGTAGTCTCACCATGTATCGATTATAATGAATGAACGTTCATTCATTATTGAGTAATTAATTAGTGACAACAATGAACACGACGGATAAACGATTACAAATACTTGAAGCCACTAAAAAAACGGTGGCTTCTGTTGGTATTCAAGGTGTGTCAATGCAGAAACTCGCTCAAGAAGCGGGGGTGGCTACAGGGACTATTTATCGTTACTTCAATGACAAAGATCATCTACTAGAAGAGCTTCGCTATTACGTAATGTCGCAAATGGCAGACGCTATTCAAAAAAACGTAGATACGAAACAGCCATTGAAACAGCAATATAGGACGATGTGGTTGAACATTTGGTGTATTGCCGCCTCTAACATTGATTCATTGAAAGCTCGAGTGCAGTACGACTCGATCCCACTGCAAGACAACCAAAAAGCACGGCAGCATGAGCGAAAAATGTTCGCAATGGTGGATGGTTTGTTTACAGAGGGGAAAAAACAAGGGGTCTTCAAAGATCTCGATAACGAAATTTTGTCTGGATTAAGTTTGGAAGTGAGTGTTTCACTGGCTCGAAAACATATTCTAGGTATTTATCAGCTGGAAGATAACGCTCTTGAGGCCGCTATCGAAGCCAGTTGGGATGCTATTATAAAACACTAAATTGGAGTTCTAATCAGAATGAAAAAGTGGACATTTTTTATGTTACTTATTGCAATACTACTGTTTGGTAGTGTGATAGGTTTCAATCTCTTCAAACAACAGAAGATTGCCGAGTATATGGCTAATCGACCTGAACCTGAATTCCCTGTGACAGTCACCACTGTGGACGCTGTGGATTGGGTGCCGGTTATTGAAGCCATCGGTTTTGTTGAACCAAACCAGGGCATTACGCTTAGCTCTGAAACAAGCGGTATTATCGACAAAATCTCTTTCAATTCTGGCTCAAACGTTGAAGCAGAACAACTTCTCGTGTCTCTAGACTCCGATGTAGAAAAAGCCAACCTAAAGAGTGCCGAAGCGAGACTGCCCGCAGCAAAAGCTAAGTATTTAAGATACCAAGGTCTTTTCAAGAAAGGGTCTATCTCTAAAGAAGCCTATGATGAAGCAGAAGCGAGCTACTTCTCTCTAGCGGCGGATATTGAGAGTCTGAAAGCTTCTATCTCTCGTCGTGAAATCAAAGCGCCATTTGCTGGTGTTGTGGGTATTCGTAACGTGTTCCTAGGTCAATACCTACAACCAAGCGACGCCATCGTGCGACTAGAAGACACGAGCGTGATGAAACTGCGTTTCACCGTGCCACAAAACGACTACTCAAAGATCTCCATTGGTCAAGCCGTCGATATTTTTGTCGATGCATACCCAGAGCAAACTTTCAAAGGTTCAATTAGTGCTATTGAACCTGCCGTGAGTGTGCAAAGTGGTCTTGTTCAAGTTCAAGCCGATATTCCTAACAACGATGGCAAGCTGCGTAGTGGCATGTTCGCACGTGCTAACATCATCCTGCCCAAGTTAGAAAATCAGGTTACGCTGCCGCAAACCGCGATTACCTTCACTCTATACGGTGACAATGTTTACATCGTTGAGGAAGCGGACGGTGTTAAGCGAGTGAAACAACAAGTGGTTACTGTCGGTGAGCGTACTGCTGACATCGCACACATCCTTGAGGGTGTCAAAGCAGGTGATATGGTGGTTACTTCTGGTCAAGTACGACTGAGTAACGATGTAAAAGTGAAAGTAGTGGAAAGTGATGCAACTGTCCCACCTGCTGAAACACCGATGCTGTAGATGGAGGCAAAATGCGTTTTACTGATATTTTCATAAAACGTCCTGTTCTTGCGATATCCATTAGCTTTTTGATTGCACTGCTTGGTCTACAAGCTGTCTTCAAAATGCAGGTACGTGAATATCCAGAGATGACGAACACCGTTGTCACAGTAACCACTAGCTACTACGGTGCTAGTGCAGACCTGATACAGGGCTTTATTACCCAACCACTGGAACAAGCAGTGGCACAGGCAGATAACATCGATTATATGACTTCCCAGTCAGTGCTTGGTCAATCCACCATCACTGTTAATATGAAGTTGAATACCGATCCTAACGCTGCACTCTCTGATATTTTGGCGAAAACCAACTCGGTTCGTTCTCAACTTCCAAGTGAAGCGGAAGATCCAACAGTAACCATGTCAACCGGTTCGACAACCGCGGTTCTGTATATTGGTTTTACCAGTGATGTGTTGAACTCTAGCCAAATTACTGACTATCTTGATCGCGTAATTAACCCTCAGTTATTTACCGTTAACGGTGTGTCTAAGGTTGATATGTACGGTGGTGTGAAATACGCACTTCGTGTCTGGCTCGACCCACTGAAAATGGCGGCACTGAAACTCACCGCGACTGATATTATGAGCGTGTTGAACGCCAACAACTATCAATCGGCAACCGGTCAGGCAACTGGCGAATTCGTTCTATATAACGGCAGTGCTGCTACTCAGGTCACTAACACGACTGAACTAAGCAATCTCGTCGTCAAAGAGAACGATGGTGAAGTCATTCGCCTTGGTGACATCGCTAAAGTGACACTCGCGAAAAGCCACGACGTATATCGTGCCAGTGCTAACGGTCAAGAAGCCGTGGTTGCCGCTATCAACGCAGCGCCAAGTGCTAACCCAATTAACATCGCCGCTGATGTGCTAGCACTTCTTCCTCAATTAGAGAAGAACTTGCCAAGCACCATCAAAATGAACGTGATGTATGACTCAACGGTAGCGATTAATGAGTCAATTCAAGAAGTTATTAAAACCATTCTGGAAGCGGCATTAATCGTACTTATCGTGATCACCCTGTTCTTGGGTTCATTCCGCGCCGTACTGATCCCTATCGTTACCATCCCACTGTCGCTAATTGGTGTAGCAATGGTGATGCAAGCGATTGGGTTTTCTTGGAACTTAATGACACTACTTGCCATGGTATTAGCCATTGGTCTGGTAGTAGATGATGCGATCGTTGTACTAGAAAACGTCGACCGCCATATCAAACTGGGGGAATCACCGTTCCGTGCCGCGATTATTGGTACCCGAGAAATTGCGGTTCCCGTTATCGCAATGACGTTAACGCTGGGTGCAGTATATGCGCCAATCGCGTTAATGGGCGGTATTACCGGATCGCTATTTAAAGAGTTCGCATTAACTCTAGCAGGTGCGGTATTTGTTTCTGGTATCGTGGCATTAACACTATCTCCTATGATGTGTTCTAAGCTATTGAAAGCGAATGAAACCCCAAGCCGATTCGAGCAAAAAGTACACCATATCCTTGATGGTATGACTAACCGTTATGAACGTATGCTAGGCGCTGTAATGCAGCACCGCCCTGTTATCATTGCGTTTGCGGTTATCGTATTTGCAACCCTACCTTTGTTGTTCAAGTTTATTCCAAGTGAACTTGCACCGTCAGAGGATAAAGGGGTAGTCATGTTGATGGGCACGGGTCCTTCCAATGCCAACCTTGATTATCTGCAAAACACCATGAATGACGTAAACAAAATCCTGTCTGATCAACCGGAAGTTGCCTTTGCTCAGGTGTTTACTGGTGTGCCAAACTCGAACCAAGCCTTCGGTATCGCGTCAATGGTTCCATGGAGTCAACGTGAAAGCAGTCAGGCGGAAGTAGCAAATCGCGTTGGTGCCCTTGTTTCAGAGGTTCCAGGAATGTCGGTGACTGCGTTCCAAATGCCAGAACTTCCAGGAGCCGGTTCTGGTCTACCAATTCAGTTTGTTATTACCACGCCAAACAGCTTCGAAAGCTTGTTTACTATTGCGACTGATATTTGGTCTGATGTACAGAAAAATGCGCAATTTGTCTATTCAACGCTGGATCTAAACTACGACTCAGCAACGATGAAAATCGATATCGACAAAGATATGGCGGGTGCGTATGGCGTAACTATGCAAGATATTGGTATCACGCTAGGTACCATGATGGCGGATGGTTATGTAAACCGTATCGACCTAAATGGTCGTTCTTACGAAGTGATTCCTCAAGTTGAGCGTAAGTATCGCTTAAACCCTGAGTCAATGAACACCTACTTCGTACGCTCTTCCAATGGTCAAGCGATCCCATTAGGTAGTTTAATCACCATTGATGTTGTGGCTGAGCCAAGATCTCTGCCTCACTTCAACCAGTTAAACTCTGCCACTGTTGGCGCAGTGCCTTCTCCTGGGGTTGCTATGGGTGATGCGATTGCTTGGTTCGAGCAAACCGCAAGCAACAAACTGCCGAGCGGCTACAACCATGACTACATGGGTGAAGCTCGTCAGTACGTGACTGAAGGTAGCGCATTATACGCCACGTTCGGTTTAGCACTGGCTATCATCTTCTTAGTTCTGGCGATTCAGTTTGAGTCGGTCAAAGACCCATTTGTTATCATGGTTTCGGTACCTCTTGCTATCTGTGGTGCGCTTATCGCGTTAGCATGGGGCGCAGCTTCGATGAACATCTACTCTCAAGTTGGTTTGATTACCCTCGTAGGTCTGATCACCAAGCACGGTATTCTTATCTGTGAGGTAGCAAAAGAAGAACAACTTCACCATAACAAAGACCGGATGGCAGCGGTAATGGAAGCGGCAAAAGTTCGTCTACGTCCGATTTTGATGACCACTGCGGCAATGATTGCTGGTCTGGTTCCACTGATGTATGCCACGGGCGCAGGTGCAGCTCAACGTTTCAGTATCGGTATCGTCATCGTTGCCGGTCTCGCGATTGGTACTCTGTTTACTCTGTTTGTACTGCCGGTTATCTATACCTACCTAGCAGAACGACACAAGCCTCTTCCGGTGTTTGTTGAAGATAAAGACCTGGAAAAGATCGCTCGTGTTGACGCAGCATCGGCAGCGTGCAAGGAACACCGCTAACCACATAGCGTGATACGATTAAGAAAAGGCCACATTGTGGCCTTTTTTATTAGTCAAAATAACGACATTCGACAACGGATTACATAGAATAAGAGATAACACTTAAGGAGTTATTAGATATGTTTGATCCAAAAAAACTTGAACAGATAGCGAAACAAATTCATGACTCGATGCCTCAACCAGTCAAAGAACTGGGCGCAGATGTTGATCAAAAAGTACGACAAGTCATTCAAGGTCAGCTCAATAAACTGGATGTGGTGAGCAGAGAGGAGTTTGATGTTCAGACTCAAGTACTATTGCGCACGCGTCAAAAACTGACAGAGATGGAACAAAAACTGGCTGAGTTAGAGCAGAAGCTAGCGGATAAATAATCCCGTCAGCAGAACAAAAAAATAACGGCTTGCCGATTGGCAAGCCGTTATTCGTTTTAGCTTATGACTCGCGATTAACCGCCTACAGCGATACGCTTCATATCCGTCATATAACCGCGTAACTCTTCACCGATATACTCAACAGGGTGGTTACGAATCGTTTCGTTAACAGCGATAAGTGTCGCGTTATCTACTTGGTTTGACGTTTCACCGAGACCCTTACCGATAACATCTGTCGCGACTGATGGCATAAACTTCTCACGTAGTAGTGGTGTTGCCACGTTTGCAAACAGGTAGTTACCATATTCAGCGGTATCCGAGATAACCACGTTCATCTCATAGAGGCGCTTACGTGCGATTGTGTTTGCAATCAATGGCAGCTCATGCAGTGACTCGTAGTATGCTGATTCATCAATAATGCCCGATGCTGTCATTGCTTCAAATGCAAGTTCAACCCCTGCACGCACCATCGCCACCATTAGAATACCGTTGTCGAAGTACTCTTGTTCAGAGATTTCAATGCTTGACTCTGGGTAGTTTTCAAAAGCTGTTTCACCAGTTTCTGCACGCCAGCCTAATAGGTTAACATCGTCATTCGCCCAGTCAGCCATCATAGTGCTAGAGAAGTGACCTGTGATAATGTCATCCATATGCTTGTTGTAAAGTGGACGCATTAGCTCTTTAAGCTCTTCAGAAAGCTCAAACGCTTTCACTTTAGCTGGGTTTGATAGACGGTCCATCATATGAGTGATACCACCAAACTTCAGTGCTTCTGTGATCGTTTCCCAACCATACTGAAGCAGTTTACCGGCATAACCTGGTTCGATACCGTCAGCAATCATCTTTTCATAACAAACAATTGAACCCGCTTGCAGCATACCGCAAAGAATGGTCTGTTCGCCCATTAAGTCAGACTTAACCTCAGCAACAAATGAAGACTCTAGGCAACCAGCGCGGTGACCACCTGTTGCCGCTGCCCATGCTTTAGCGATATCCCAACCTTCACCTTTAGGGTCGTTCTCTGGGTGAACCGCAACCAGTGTTGGTACACCAAAGCCACGCTTATACTCTTCGCGAACTTCAGTACCTGGACATTTAGGAGCAACCATCACTACTGTCAAGTCAGAGCGAATTTGCATACCTTCTTCAACCACATTGAAGCCGTGTGAATAACCCAGTGCTGCGCCTTGTTTCATTAAAGGCATTACCGTTTCAACAACGTTAGTATGCTGCTTGTCTGGAGTTAGGTTAACCACAAGATCAGCTTGAGGGATAAGGTTCTCATAGCTACCAACCTCAAAACCGTTGTCTTTAGCGTTTTTAAATGACTGACGTTGCTCGTCGATTGCCGCTTGACGAAGTGCATAAGCTACATCAAGACCAGAGTCACGCATATTTAGACCTTGGTTAAGACCTTGAGCTCCACAGCCAACGATGACGACTTTCTTGCCTTTTAGGTAATCTGCTTCTTGAGCAAATTCTTCACGATCCATAAAACGACAACGACCTAGTTGGTCCAATTGCTCACGCAAGTTAAGTGTATTGAAATAGTTAGCCATAGCGGCAGCTCCTGTGAAAATATCCATATTGGTGATGGTGTACATCGAATAAATTCATACTAAAACACTCTTTTAATTGCTTAAAGTGATATATTCACAATCAGTTATTGCGCAAAACGCAACATCAATCAAAATTAGTGATTATGAATATAAAAAGCCTACAAGCCTTTGTTCACCTTTGTGACAGCAAAAGCTTCAATAAAACTGCGACAGCCATGCATATCAGTCCATCAGCGCTCAGTCGTCAGATCCAAAAACTCGAACAGGACATCGCACAAAATCTATTCCTAAGGGATAACCGCTCAGTAGAACTTACCCCAGCGGGAAAAAAGCTACTGCCCATTGCAATGAAGATCATTACGGAATGGCAGCAGTTTCAATCAGAAAGTAAACTCGGCGAGCAAGAGCTGAAAGGTAAATTGCGCCTATTCTGTTCGGTGACAGCAAGCTACAGTCACCTTCCTGAACTCTTGGCGGAGTTTCGTTTGCTTCACCCTTATATCGAGCTTGAACTCTCAACAGGCGATCCCGCTCAATCAATAGATAAAATAATGCAAGATGAGACCGACATCGCTATCTCTGCGTTACCAGAGGTATTACCGGCACGACTCGAGTTCGAAACTATCAGTGAAATCCCTTTGTCCGTCATCGCTCCATCAGGTAGCAGCAGTTTTGGTGTTGAACTGAGCAAACAGCCTATCAATTGGAATAAAGTCCCTTTTATCGTACCTGAAGCAGGTACAGCACGAGAGAGGGCCAACGCGTGGTTTAAGAAGATGCGTATTAAACCTAACATTTACGCACAGGTTTCCGGTCATGAAGCCATCGTCAGTATGGTTGCTTTAGGCTGTGGGATTGGGATTGCGCCCGAAGTGGTTATTGTGAACAGTCCAGTAAGAGACAAGATCGAACGCCTTAAACTGGAACCTATCAGACCATTCAAGCTTGGTGTGTGTTGCAAACGGTCTAATTTAGATAACCCTCTGATCACCGCCTTTTGGAAGGTGGCTCAAAAGATCTATATTCAGCCTTAACGACTTGCCGTTGTTAATTATTTTCAACAAACACGAAAAAGCCCTAGCATTGCTGCTAGGGCTTTATCTAAATAAGTGGCGGAGTGGACGGGACTCGAACCCGCGACCCCCGGCGTGACAGGCCGGTATTCTAACCAACTGAACTACCACTCCGCAGTGGTACTATCTAAAGTCTGACCAAAAAAGGGCTTTAAATAGACAATGTTTAAAGCCTGGCGATGACCTACTCTCACATGGGGAAGCCCCACACTACCATCGGCGCTGTTTCGTTTCACTTCTGAGTTCGGAATGGAGTCAGGTGGGTCCAAAACGCTATGGTCGCCAAGCAAATTCTTGCTTACTTTCAGCTTTAAAAAAGCTAAAGGTAAAAATCTGGAAAGCTGATTAAGTTCTCACACATTCAATCTGTTCTTGCTTTGAGTCCATCAAAACCCTTTGGGTGTTGTATGGTTAAGCCTCACGGGCAATTAGTACAGGTTAGCTCAACGCCTCACAACGCTTACACACCCTGCCTATCAACGTTCTAGTCTCGAACAACCCTTTAGGACGCTTAAAGCGCCAGGGAAGACTCATCTCAGGGCTCGCTTCCCGCTTAGATGCTTTCAGCGGTTATCGATTCCGAACTTAGCTACCGGGCAATGCCATTGGCATGACAACCCGAACACCAGAGGTTCGTCCACTCCGGTCCTCTCGTACTAGGAGCAGCCCCCTTCAATCTTCCAACGCCCACGGCAGATAGGGACCGAACTGTCTCACGACGTTCTAAACCCAGCTCGCGTACCACTTTAAATGGCGAACAGCCATACCCTTGGGACCGACTTCAGCCCCAGGATGTGATGAGCCGACATCGAGGTGCCAAACACCGCCGTCGATATGAACTCTTGGGCGGTATCAGCCTGTTATCCCCGGAGTACCTTTTATCCGTTGAGCGATGGCCCTTCCATTCAGAACCACCGGATCACTATGACCTGCTTTCGCACCTGCTCGAATTGTCATTCTCGCAGTCAAGCGGGCTTATGCCATTGCACTAACCTCACGATGTCCAACCGTGATTAGCCCACCTTCGTGCTCCTCCGTTACTCTTTGGGAGGAGACCGCCCCAGTCAAACTACCCACCAGGCACTGTCCTCAACCCCGATAAGGGGTCTAAGTTAGAACATCAACACTACAAGGGTGGTATTTCAAGGACGGCTCCAACGATACTAGCGTACCGTCTTCAAAGCCTCCCACCTATCCTACACATGTAGGGTCAATGTTCAGTGCCAAGCTGTAGTAAAGGTTCACGGGGTCTTTCCGTCTAGCCGCGGGTACACTGCATCTTCACAGCGATTTCAATTTCACTGAGTCTCGGGTGGAGACAGCGTGGCCATCATTACGCCATTCGTGCAGGTCGGAACTTACCCGACAAGGAATTTCGCTACCTTAGGACCGTTATAGTTACGGCCGCCGTTTACCGGGGCTTCGATCAAGAGCTTCGACCTAAGTCTAACCCCATCAATTAACCTTCCGGCACCGGGCAGGCGTCACACCGTATACGTCATCTTACGATTTTGCACAGTGCTGTGTTTTTAATAAACAGTTGCAGCCACCTGGTATCTGCGACTCTCGACCGCTCCATCCGCTAGGGACTTCACCGCTAAGAGCGTACCTTCTCCCGAAGTTACGGTACCATTTTGCCTAGTTCCTTCACCCGAGTTCTCTCAAGCGCCTTGGTATTCTCTACCCGACCACCTGTGTCGGTTTGGGGTACGATTCCTTACAATCTGAAGCTTAGAGGCTTTTCCTGGAAGCATGGCATCAATGACTTCACATCCGTAGATGCTCGACGTCGTGTCTCAGCCTTAAGAAGGTCCGGATTTACCTAAACCTTCAGCCTACGCACTTGAACCTGGACAACCATCGCCAGGCCCACCTAGCCTTCTCCGTCCCCCCATCGCAATTGTAAGAAGTACGGGAATATTAACCCGTTTCCCATCGACTACGCCTTTCGGCCTCGCCTTAGGAGTCGACTCACCCTGCCCCGATTAACGTTGGACAGGAACCCTTGGTCTTCCGGCGAGGAGGTTTTTCACCCCCTTTATCGTTACTCATGTCAGCATTCGCACTTCTGATACCTCCAGCAAACCTTACAGTTCACCTTCAACGGCTTACAGAACGCTCCCCTACCCAATAACTAAAAGTTATTGCCGCAGCTTCGGTGTATAGCTTAGCCCCGTTACATCTTCCGCGCAGGCCGACTCGACTAGTGAGCTATTACGCTTTCTTTAAATGATGGCTGCTTCTAAGCCAACATCCTAGCTGTCTAAGCCTTCCCACATCGTTTCCCACTTAGCTATACTTTGGGACCTTAGCTGGCGGTCTGGGTTGTTTCCCTCTCCACGACGGACGTTAGCACCCGCCGTGTGTCTCCCGGATAGTACTTACTGGTATTCGGAGTTTGCAAAGGGTTGGTAAGTCGGGATGACCCCCTAGCCTTAACAGTGCTCTACCCCCAGTAGTATTCGTCCGAGGCGCTACCTAAATAGCTTTCGGGGAGAACCAGCTATCTCCAGGTTTGATTGGCCTTTCACCCCTAGCCACAAGTCATCCGCTAATTTTTCAACATTAGTCGGTTCGGTCCTCCAGTTGATGTTACTCAACCTTCAACCTGCCCATGGCTAGATCACCTGGTTTCGGGTCTATATCCAGCAACTCGACGCCCAGTTAAGACTCGATTTCTCTACGGCTCCCCTATTCGGTTAACCTTGCTACTGAATATAAGTCGCTGACCCATTATACAAAAGGTACGCAGTCACCCCACAAAGGAGGCTCCTACTGCTTGTACGTACACGGTTTCAGGTTCTATTTCACTCCCCTCACAGGGGTTCTTTTCGCCTTTCCCTCACGGTACTGGTTCACTATCGGTCAGTCAGGAGTATTTAGCCTTGGAGGATGGTCCCCCCATATTCAGACAGGATATCACGTGTCCCGCCCTACTCGTTTTCACTGATTGCACGTTGTCGGTTACGGGGCTATCACCCTTTATTGCGAGACTTTCCAGACTCTTCACCTGACGCGCTAAAAGCTTAAGGGCTAATCCAATTTCGCTCGCCGCTACTTTCGGAATCTCGGTTGATTTCTTTTCCTCGGGGTACTTAGATGTTTCAGTTCCCCCGGTTCGCCTCATTAACCTATGTATTCAGTTAATGATACTAGCTTATGCTAGTGGGTTTCCCCATTCAGACATCCCAGACTCACAGGTTGTTACTACCTAATCTGGGCTTATCGCAAGTTACTACGTCTTTCATCGCCTCTGACTGCCAAGGCATCCACCGTGTACGCTTAGTCACTTAACCATACAACCCCAAAGAGTTTCAAAAGAAATCTTGGCGCTGTCGTTAAACAACCAAAGTCGCTATCTCATTATTTGAATGAGCGAGATAGCTTTGATTTTGCCGGACTCAAATAACTCTTTATTTCCGCTTTTTATAAAAAAGCAGAAGCAAAAAGTGAACAAACACAACCGAAGTTATGTTGTTTCCAAGAACACTTGAATGTGTGTTGGTACCTAATCATTCTTTATTGAAAAAGAATCACTAGGATTTGAGAACTTTTATTTGAATAACAACGCTTATCTAAAGATAAGGGGATTGTTGTTATTCGTCAGCTTTCCAAATTGTTAAAGAGCTTTGTTTGCTATTGCAAACGCGTGTTAAACAACACTTTCTAACGACTTTCAGAGCCTAAAAAACCAACCTCACTTAATTAAGTAGGCTTGGAGTTTGTATCCAAAAGTATTTAGAGAGTGGTGGGCGATACCGGGCTCGAACCAGTGACCCCCTCCTTGTAAGGGAGGTGCTCTCCCAACTGAGCTAATCGCCCACATTGTTTTTTCATTCTCGTGGGAAGAATGGTGGGTCGTGCAGGATTCGAACCTGCGACCAATTGATTAAAAGTCAACTGCTCTACCAACTGAGCTAACGACCCATGGTATCCCGTAGGGGAGTCGAACCCCTGTTACCGCCGTGAAAGGGCGGTGTCCTAGGCCTCTAGACGAACGGGACACTTAGGCGAACACCTTGGGGGGTGTTCCATCTCTTAAACTACATAAACCATCAATCTGTGTGAACACTCATCGCAATAATCTTATCGTTAAGGAGGTGATCCAGCGCCAGGTTCCCCTAGCGCTACCTTGTTACGACTTCACCCCAGTCATGAACCACAAAGTGGTGAGCGTCCTCCCGAAGGTTAAACTACCCACTTCTTTTGCAGCCCACTCCCATGGTGTGACGGGCGGTGTGTACAAGGCCCGGGAACGTATTCACCGTAGCATTCTGATCTACGATTACTAGCGATTCCGACTTCATGGAGTCGAGTTGCAGACTCCAATCCGGACTACGACGCACTTTTTGGGATTCGCTCACCATCGCTGGTTGGCCGCCCTCTGTATGCGCCATTGTAGCACGTGTGTAGCCCTACTCGTAAGGGCCATGATGACTTGACGTCGTCCCCACCTTCCTCCGGTTTATCACCGGCAGTCTCCCTGGAGTTCCCACCATTACGTGCTGGCAAACAAGGATAAGGGTTGCGCTCGTTGCGGGACTTAACCCAACATTTCACAACACGAGCTGACGACAGCCATGCAGCACCTGTCTCAGAGTTCCCGAAGGCACACCTGCGTCTCCGCTGGCTTCTCTGGATGTCAAGAGTAGGTAAGGTTCTTCGCGTTGCATCGAATTAAACCACATGCTCCACCGCTTGTGCGGGCCCCCGTCAATTCATTTGAGTTTTAATCTTGCGACCGTACTCCCCAGGCGGTCTACTTAACGCGTTAGCTCCGAAAGCCACTCCTCAAGGGAACAACCTCCAAGTAGACATCGTTTACGGCGTGGACTACCAGGGTATCTAATCCTGTTTGCTCCCCACGCTTTCGCATCTGAGTGTCAGTATCTGTCCAGGGGGCCGCCTTCGCCACCGGTATTCCTTCAGATCTCTACGCATTTCACCGCTACACCTGAAATTCTACCCCCCTCTACAGTACTCTAGTCCGCCAGTTTCAAATGCAGTTCCGAGGTTGAGCCCCGGGCTTTCACATCTGACTTAACGAACCACCTGCATGCGCTTTACGCCCAGTAATTCCGATTAACGCTCGCACCCTCCGTATTACCGCGGCTGCTGGCACGGAGTTAGCCGGTGCTTCTTCTGTCGCTAACGTCAAAGACATACGCTATTAACGTATACCCCTTCCTCACGACTGAAAGTGCTTTACAACCCGAAGGCCTTCTTCACACACGCGGCATGGCTGCATCAGGCTTGCGCCCATTGTGCAATATTCCCCACTGCTGCCTCCCGTAGGAGTCTGGACCGTGTCTCAGTTCCAGTGTGGCTGATCATCCTCTCAGACCAGCTAGGGATCGTCGCCTTGGTGAGCCATTACCTCACCAACTAGCTAATCCCACCTGGGCTAATCTTGACGCGAGAGGTCCGAAGATCCCCCTCTTTGGCCCGAAGGCATTATGCGGTATTAGCCATCGTTTCCAATGGTTATCCCCCACATCAAGGCATATTCCCAGGCATTACTCACCCGTCCGCCGCTCGACGCCGTTATCGTTCCCCGAAGGTTCAGATAACTCGTTTCCGCTCGACTTGCATGTGTTAGGCCTGCCGCCAGCGTTCAATCTGAGCCATGATCAAACTCTTCAATTTAAGATTTTGATTCCCTATAAATAGGGGAGACTCAACGAATACTGACTTCAAAACTGTCCTTACTCGAAAGTAAGAAGTAATTTTAAAGCTATTGTTGTTCCAACAGAACAACAATGAATTGACTGTGCCAAGTCTTTCGACTTGATTGGTCACTCAGTTCATTGAAATCTAAGTTGATACCGAAGTATCTCTTTTTGATTATCATCAACGAGTGCCCACACAGATTGATAGGTTTATATTGTTAAAGAGCTTGTTTTGAGCTTCTCTCAAAACGGACGGTCATTTTAGCGAGATAAGTTGTTGTGTCAACCACTTTTTTCAACTTAATTTCTCTAACCTCTAGGAGGTTGACCTATCACTGATTTGGTAGAGGTTTTAATGTCTCGTTCCCGTGTCAGCGAGGGTGCATTATAGAGATCGAACTCACATTGGCAAGGCTTTTTTTAGGTTTTTTATGACTTTCTTTTATTTGGATAAAAAAACGTCTAAAACCGCCTATAAATGCAATTTTCCTTTTACATTTGTGCAAACTGTTTGGCGAAAAGAGCCACTTTTTCCCAGTTTGTATACTCCACTTCTTTTGATGTATCCGTTTCCCCGCCCGTTAAGCTCATAATGAGCTTAATCATAAATCGGTCGACTAGGTTATAGCGCGGGTAATAGAGAGCACCCGCAAACACGCCGATAAGCGCAGGTTTCCAAGGTGACTTGTTTAAAAACGTCTTAATATAGACACTGCCCTCGGGGGTATCTTTTCCTTGGTCTTCTTTACGCGCCGTTAAGTTGACACAAAAGAAGGCGACTTTCGCCTGCTCCAGTTGAGATTGATGAGTTTCAATAAATTGATAAAGCTGCTTGCTTAAGCGTCCATATCGTATTGAAGCACCAATGAGCACCCGCTCATAGTCATTAAGATCAACTTTCGGTGATTGGTGTAAATCAACGTACACCGCATTATCGCCCGCGGTCGATGTCGCGATATGCTCAATAATCTTCTTTGTTTGTCCCTCGCGAGAGGAGTAAAGGAATAAAACCTTTGCCATGTGTTTTCCTTAACTGCGCCAGAAAGATGGCGTGAGTAGAATTAATAGAGTAAAGATCTCTAAACGACCAAATAGCATGGATACGATGAGTACCCATTTTGCCCTGTCATTAATTTCACCAAAATGCAGCGCGACCTCACCTAGTCCCGGACCCAAGTTATTCAGTGTGGCGGCAATAGCTGAAAATGCACTTAGCTCGTCCATACCAGTAGCAATAAGTCCAAGCATACATACGACAAATACCAAAGCATAAGCAGAGAAGAACCCCCATACCGCATCAACGACACGATGTGACAATGCTGTACCGCCAACTTTAATAGTGTATACCGCCCTTGGGTGAACAAGGCGTTTCATTTCTCGAACCCCTTGCAGAGTCAACAGTAAAATTCGAATTACTTTCATCCCACCACCAGTGGAACCTGCACAGCCGCCTATAAAAGAAGAGAACAACAGTAATACTGGTAAGAACAGTGGCCATTCAGCAAATCCTGTAGTGGTAAAGCCCGCGGTGGTAGAAATAGAGACGGATTGAAATAAGGCTTGGTCAAATGCATCATAAACCGAGTCATAAGAATGGTGTCTTAGCAATACCGAGAAGCAAATTAAAAACAACACCAATTGAATCAGTAAAAAAGCTCTAAATTCAGGATCTTTCAAATAATACTTAGGATGTACGCCACCTGAGGCAAACGCCGCAAAGTGCAGAGAGTAGTTACATGCCGATATCAACAAGAACACAACCGTAATCATGTTGATGGTATGACTATCAAAATACCCCATGCTGGCATCATGGGTAGAGAAGCCACCGATGGCTATGGTTGAGAAACTATGGGCAATGGCATCAAAGGGCGTCATTCCCGCCGCCCAAAACGCAGCCGCACACGCCACCGTTAAGCTAAGGTAGATGTACCAAAGGGCTTTTGCTGTCTCCGCGATACGGGGCGTCATTTTGCTGTCTTTTACTGGTCCAGGTATCTCAGCTCGGTATAGCTGCATTCCACCGATACCCAGGACTGGCAAAATAGCCACTGCCAACACAATGATGCCCATACCGCCAAACCATTGCAGTAACTGACGGTAAAACAGTATCGCTTTGGGTAATTCATCTAAGCCGACAATAACGGTTGCACCGGTTGTGGTAAGGGCGGAGAAGGATTCAAAGAAAGCATCGGTGACGGAAATATTGGGCGTATCAGACATAAGGAAAGGCAATGCGCCCGCGCTGCCGATTACCGTCCAAAAAAGCACAACAATCAAGAAACCATCTCGAGCCTTGAGTTCATGTTTATTGCGACGGTTGGGGAACCAAAATAAGAAGCCACACACAAGTAGAACGAAAAAAGTCGTCACAAATGACACACCCGCACCATCTCGGTAGAGCAGTGCGATAAATGCAGGTGCAAGCATAGAAACACTAAAGAGTGCGAGTAATAATCCGACGATGCGAAGAATTGATCGAAATTGCATAAGTATATAAAGAAGCTACGCTTCTGCTACGTCCTAGTTGTTTTTACTGGAGAGACCATCGCCTTGGCTCCACTTCTGTTAATAATACTCTCGGTCAAAGCTTCCGCTTTGTTGACTTCGACTTCAATAATGAGCGTCACTTTATCGCTGTATTGCGCCTCAACCTCTTCGGCATCAAACTGAGTAAACAAAGACTGCACGATTGCCACTAGCGAGTAGTCTAACTCTACTCTTAATAAGGTAGTGATTTTTTTCTCTATAGTTTGAATTAGCTTAAGTGCTTGTTGAACTCCGCCACCATACGCTTTGACCAAACCACCAGTTCCAAGTTTTATTCCACCAGAATAGCGCGTAACAACCGCACTAATTTCACCAATACTAGAGCCGCTTAATTGAGCCAGAATCGGTTTACCTGCCGTCCCCGACGGTTCGCCATCATCACTAAACCCCCACATCATTGAGTTTTCTGGTCGCCCTGCGACAAACCCCCAGCAGTTGTGACGAGCGGCACTGTGCTGTTTCTTGACACTATCAATAAATGCTTTTGCCGACTCGATACTCGGCGTATGAGCGAGTTGGGTAATAAAGACGCTCTTTTTTATCTCTTCCTCAAACGCGACGGTTTGTTCAGGAATTAAGTAAGCGGTTGAGTTCATTAAGGCTTGCTTTGTGTGTGGATAAAAAAACGTATTCTAACACGAGGGCTTAAAAAAACCGCTATGGATAACACTTTCGTTAAATGTTAAACAAATGTTTAAAAAATGTATTGAAATTATCGTTGTCGGGGTACACACTTAGTTCACTGGTCTAACCAGAGATAACAATAACATCACCGCTCTCACTCAATCGCGATACAAGATTGTCTGTCACGGAGAACGACAATGATTTACCAATCTGAAACTCTACAAGTACAAGAAGTACGACCCAACATTGCCGAGTTGTGTTTTAACGCTCCGCTTTCTGTCAATAAACTGGATCTCAAAACCCTCGAAGCACTTAACCAAGCATTAGATATCATTAAAGACCAAGACCACTTAAACGGTTTGCTACTCACCAGCAGTCATGACACCTTTATTGTCGGTGCTGATATTGGCGAGTTTCTTGGTCTGTTTGCCAAACCTAAACCAGAACTTAAACAGTGGTTAAGCTACGCCAATGATATTTTTTGTAAGCTAGAAGACCTACCATTTCCAACGATATCTGCGCTCAAAGGGCACACATTAGGTGGCGGATGTGAGTGCGTACTCGCCACCGATATTCGCGTTGGCGATAAGACCACTAGTATTGGTCTGCCAGAAACCAAACTTGGCATCATGCCAGGCTTTGGTGGCACGGTTCGCCTACCAAGGGTAATTGGGACTGACAGTGCGCTGGAAATTATCACCCAAGGCAAAGCATGCCGTGCTGATGAAGCACTCAAGCTTGGGTTGCTTGATGCGATTGTCGATAACGACAAGCTGCATCAGTCTGCGCTCGATACCTTGCAGTCAGCGATCAATGAAAAAATTGATTGGAAAGCCCGACGTCTACAGAAGTTATCGCCACTTCCCCTATCGAAAGTGGAAGCGATGATGAGCTTTAACGTTGCTAAAGGCTTAGTGGCACAAAAAGCCGGTCCACACTACCCAGCCCCAATGGCAGCAGTGAATGCCATTGAAGCCGCAAGCAGTAAGGGCAGAGACGAGGCTCTTGCTATTGAAGCCGATTACTTCGTCGATTTAGCGGTCTCTGAAACCGCAAAGTCTTTGGTGGGTATCTTCCTAAACGATCAATACATCAAAGGGTTGGCAAAAAGCGCAGCTAAAAAAGGTCAACCGACCCAAAGAGCAGCGGTGCTGGGCGCAGGTATTATGGGCGGTGGTATCGCCTATCAATCCGCCCTCAAAGGGGTGCCGGTATTGATGAAGGATATTGCTCAACCATCCTTAGAACTCGGCATGTCAGAAGCCTCTAAACTGCTCAATAAACGACTACAAAGAGGACGTATCGATGGATTTAAGATGGCTGGGATCCTCTCATCCATTACTCCGACTCTTCATTATGCGGGCATTGAGCACAGTGATGTCATTGTCGAAGCCGTGGTTGAAAATCCAAAAATCAAAGCCTCGGTACTTTGTGAAGTCGAAAGCCATGTTTCCAACGACACTGTGATCGCTTCCAACACCTCTACCATTCCTATTAACTTGCTGGCGCAATCACTGACTCGCCCTGAGAACTTCTGCGGCATGCACTTTTTTAACCCCGTTCATCGCATGCCATTAGTGGAGATCATTCGAGGAGAACATACCTCGGACGAAACCATCGATAGAGTGGTGGCTTATGCCGCCAAGATGGGGAAATCACCGATCGTGGTCAATGATTGCCCTGGGTTCTTTGTTAATCGAGTACTGTTCCCTTACTTCGGCGGCTTTAGTCAACTGATCAATGACGGGGGAGACTTTGTCCGTATAGATAAAGTGATGGAGAAGAAATTTGGCTGGCCGATGGGACCGGCGTACCTTCTTGATGTTGTCGGCGTCGATACCGCTCATCATGCTCAAGCGGTTATGGCGAAAGGCTTCCCTGAACGTATGGCGAAGCAAGGTAAAGACGCGATTGATGTGCTATTTGAAAACCACCGCTTTGGTCAAAAAAATGGCAGCGGGTTTTACGATTACACCAAAGACAAACGTGGAAAACCTAACAAATCCACCAGCGCTGAGATTAATCAACTGCTTGAACAGGTGGTATCAGATCCTCAAGCGTTCGATGACGAGGCGATTATTCACCGCATGATGATACCCATGATTAATGAGGTCGTTCTCTGCCTTGACGAGGGTATTATTGCATCGCCGCAAGAAGCAGATATGGCACTGGTGTATGGTCTCGGTTTTCCGCCATTCCGTGGCGGCGTATTCCGCTATCTCGACAGCTTGGGTATTGCCAACTATATCGAGATTGCCAAGCAGTACCAATCGCTCGGTGCCATGTATAAGGTGCCTGCACTGCTTGTCGAAATGGCGCAAGAGGGCCGCAGTTTTTATCAGCAACAGCAAACCGGTTCGCTGTAAACCACCATTCGGAAAAGGATTATCAAAATGAAAAATGTCGTCGTTGTTGATTGCCTCCGTACACCTATGGGGCGTTCTAAAGGTGGTGCTTTTAGACATCAGCGAGCTGAAGACCTTTCTGCTCACCTTATGAAAGGCATACTCAATCGTAACCCGCAGGTTCAACCGCAAGAGATTGAGGATATCTATTGGGGCTGTGTACAGCAAACATTGGAGCAAGGTTTTAACGTCGCTAGAAATGCTGCGCTACTCGCAGGGTTGCCAATCGAGATCGGTGCTGTCACCGTTAATCGACTCTGTGGCTCTTCAATGCAAGCACTGCATGATGCATCACGAAGCATTATGGTGGGTGATGCAGAGATTTGTCTGATTGGCGGTGTTGAGCATATGGGTCACGTTCCTATGAGTCATGGGGTCGATTTTCACCCTGGACTTTCAAAGCATGTCGCTAAAGCGTCGGGAATGATGGGGCTAACCGCTGAGATGTTAGGTAAATTACATGGCATCAACCGCGAGCAACAAGATGCTTTTGCCGCACGCAGTCATCAAAGAGCCCATGCGGCAACCGTTGAGGGCAGATTTAGCAATGAAATCTTGCCAACGGAAGCCCATGCCGACGATGGAACCTTGTTCACTCTAGACCATGATGAGGTTATCAGACCTGAGACCACTGAGCATGGCTTATCCCAGCTTCGCCCAGTTTTTGACCCAGTCAATGGCACCGTGACCGCAGGCAGTTCCTCTGCACTGTCCGATGGTGCGTCAGCGATGTTGATTATGAGCGAAGAGAAAGCCCTGCAACTCGGATTACCGATTCGAGCAAAAATTCGCGCAATGGCGATTGCTGGCTGCGATCCGTCTATCATGGGTTATGGTCCAGTGCCCGCGACGCAAAAAGCACTGAAACGAGCGGGGCTAAGCATAGAAGACATCGACATCGTTGAACTCAATGAGGCATTCGCAGCTCAGTCACTTCCATGCGCTAAAGACCTTGGCTTGCTCGACCATATGGAGACTAAGGTTAACCTCAATGGTGGTGCTATCGCTTTAGGTCACCCTCTGGGGTGTTCTGGCTCGCGTATTTCCACCACTCTGATCAACATCATGGAGGATAAGCAGGCCAAGTATGGTCTTGCCACCATGTGTATCGGTTTAGGTCAGGGAATCGCCACGATATTTGAACGTCCGTAATAGATGCAATGCGATAAAACAGCCTGTTAACACCAACAGGCTGTTTTTATTTATGCGTTTTATGCATAGTAAAAATGTTGAAGTTTCATTGTTTTTTTTTAAATAACTCACCTAAACTCAACCCAATCGATTAAACGTCAATCCATTGGAGAACATCATGTTCAAAGCCCTATTGCTTAATCAAGAAGACAAAAAAACCATCGCAACCATCTCACAAGTTGACGAAGCGCAACTGCCGGAAGGGAATGTAAAAATAGATGTAAAATACTCATCTCTTAACTTTAAAGATGGGTTGGCAATTACGGGTAAGGGCAAGATCATTCGCAACTTCCCTATGGTTCCTGGTATCGACCTTGCTGGTGTGGTTTCTCAGTCTGAAGACCCTCGATACAAGGAAGGCGACGAAGTGGTACTCACTGGCTGGGGGGTCGGTGAAAACCATTGGGGTGGTATGGCTGAAAAAGCAAGCCTAAATGGTGATTGGTTAGTGCCAATGCCAGCAGGATTAGATGCGGAAAAAGTCATGGCTATCGGAACTGCTGGTTTTACTGCGATGCTTTGTGTGCAAGCCATTGTCGATGCTGGTGTCAAGCCTGAAGATGGTGAAGTTCTTGTTACTGGCGCTAGCGGTGGCGTGGGTAGTGTGTCTGTCACTCTACTAAACCAACTTGGCTATAAAGTCGCAGCAGTGACCGGTCGCGCCGCCGAAAACGGTGAGCTTCTGACTTCCCTTGGTGCTTCACGTATTGTTGAGCGCAGCGAACTTGAAGAACCCGCTAAGCCACTAGAGCGTCAAGTATGGGCAGCCGCCGTTGATACCGTTGGCAGCAAACTTCTCTCTAAAGTTCTGGCACAAATGAACTACAACGGTGTTGTAGCGGCATGCGGTCTTGCTGGCGGCTTTGACCTTCCGACCACAGTAATGCCGTTTATTCTGCGCAACGTTCGCCTGCAGGGTGTCGATTCTGTTATGTGTCCACGCGAAAAACGCATTAAGGCATGGGAACAGTTATCTGAACTACTTCCTGCGTCATACTTCGAGCAAGCGAGCAAAACTATCGCATTAGAAGAGGCGATTCAGGCGGCTGAAGATATCACCAATGGTGCAGTGACAGGTCGTGTGACCATCAAGATCTAATCCATCCGTGATTATCATTGATATCAAAGAGGCGTATCCAATGGGTACGCCTCTTGTCTATTTGTCTATCTGTTTATTGATTAACTGATTAGCGTCATTGCTCCGGTCAACCTAAGCCAACATCTTCTATACGCTTGGCAATCAACTTTCCGCACTCTTCTTTAACGACATTGCGCAGCCATTTTTGCGACTCTGAAGTGTCACACCTTGAATGCCAAATCAAAGAGTAATCAAACGGGGTAAAGGCAAATGGCAGCGGCTTGATGATCAGATCATAACGTTCAGCGACTAAGTAAGCTAAATCTGCCGGTACGGTAATAATCAGTGGCATGCTATCGACAATGGCTAACGCCGCTTCTAAATGGTAGGCGCGCAATACCATCTTGCGAGGCTTTTGATTAATCAAGGCTGCATCCAGTAACGCCTTCACGCCATCACTGATCGCAATCATGGCATGAGGTGCATACACATAGTCTTCAAGTGTAATGGTCTTCTTCGCCAAAGGATGATGCTTAGACACCAGACAAGAAACCCCAACCGGTCCTAAAACATCTTGATGTAACGGCGATACCAGTCCTGTTGGGCGACAGATCGCCATATCGACCTTGTCGGTACTTAGCTGCTTGAATAGGTTTTCATGCTGCAATGGCGCAAACTCTAAAGAGATATTGGGGGCTTGTTGATAGATCTTAGGTAAGGCATAAGGCAGTATGGTCTGCATCGCATAATCTGTGGTAGCAATCAAAAAGCGTTCATTGCAGTAAAAAGGGTTGAATTCGCTCGGCGTTAACAGTTGTCGAAAGGACTCTAGGGGTTGCTCTATCTGTTTACTGATCTCGAGCGCCTTACTGGTTGGAATGATGCGCTGACCTTGACGGGTAAACAAGGGATCATCCAGTAAATCTCTTAATCGACCGAGAACACGACTCGTCGCCGACTGGCTGAGGTTAAGTCTGATCGCTGCTTGGCTAACACTGCCTTCTTCCACCAGCACCTTAAGAGCCACTAACAGGTTCAAGTCTCTTCGGTAGATTTCTTCTAGTTCCACAAATACCCCAACCTTTTATCGAAATATCAAAGATTTGATGTTGTTGTCTTAGAGTATATACCGAAGCAAGGTATTGAGGTATCGCTAGTTTAATCACGCTTTTCAGGCAAAAAAATCCCGCCTTTCAGCGGGGAAGCCCAAGAAAATTGGGATAGTGTCGGAAGTCGTAGCCTGTGAGATAACTTTAAATTTAACATTTAGTTCACATTAAAAGTTAAGTTTGCCAAAATCAGATAAAATGTAAACAACTGATAACCAATAATTTACTCATATATTCATACCTTAATCATTTGCTGTATTGAGCTGAATCATCTTGTTGTTAAATTAATGTTAATAACATTAGAGCAAAAAATAACTTTTGCCAAGTGTTATTGCATATTTTTTCTTCACGAGTAAAATTTGCGGTGATTTATCCAAACTAACCATGACAAAGAGCCGCCAATGACAATCAAAACTGAACTCGCTACGCATACCCTAGAAGCTCAAGGGCTGCGTTGCCCAGAGCCCGTGATGATGGTCAGGAAGACGATAAGAAAAATGGAAAACGGTGAGGTGCTGCTGGTAAAAGCGGATGACCCTTCAACTACCCGTGATATTCCAAGCTTTTGCCGATTTATGGACCACCAACTACTCGGTGTGCAAACCGACACACTGCCCTATCTCTATTTAATCAGGAAGGGAACGGAATAAAAAAGGCTGCATCAAATGCAGCCTTTTGTTTATTCGTCATATTCGAGGGTTCTGACTTCAGAATTGAGTTTGCTTATCTGCTTTTGCAGTGCGCGGATTTCATTATGCATGGGTATCAAATGCTGCACACGAATCCAAGATTCAACCGTTAAGGCGGCCATAATAATGGCTCCGACAACCATAGGAATCCACATATCGGTTAACACCATACCCAACAGTGTCAGAACGAGTCCAACAGAGAATAAATAACTTTGGCTCTTTGGTGTCATTTTTGTATAACGTGTCAGCATATTCATGCCCTCTCGCTAATGTCCACATCCGTAAACTATCATGTCAATGGTAGCACTAATACGCCATTCATCACGAAATTGACCTGTCATAACTCCTTTAATGTCAGTATTAAATCGTTCAACAATGTGAACGATTAACTGAAGATCGCCGCGATCGCTAATATCAAAAACAGCACAGCGGTAATTCTGCGAATCAACACCAACGGGAGCTTGTCTGCTGACAATTTACCAATCATGACTACGGGTACATTCGCCAACAGCATACCTATTGTTGTACCCAGAATGACCAACAGTAGTCCTTCCGAATACTTTGCCGCTAAGATAGACGTCGCTATCTGAGTTTTGTCACCAATTTCAGCAATGAAAAAAGCAATAAAGCTCGCGACAAATGGTCCTCGATTGGAAATAGAGTCATCTTCATCCAGTTTATCGGGAATCAACACCCAAGCAGCCATTGCAGCAAAACTCACAACTAATACCCACTTAAGAACCTCCGGAGAGAGGTGATCGGCAACCACAACCCCCAACCAAGCTGCAAGGGCATGATTGGCTAGAGTGGCGAGAAAAATCGCAGCAATAATGGGTAAAGGTTTACGATAGCGACTGGCTAACAATAGCGATAGTAACTGGGTTTTATCCCCAATTTCGGCTAATGCGACCGTTGTTATAGATATAGCTAAAATACTCACGACATGCTCAATGGGGCGGAGATTATTATTTTAACCAATAGACAAACCTTACCCCCCACCCCGGTTGGCAACGCTTATCTATGGTCTTGCTAAACTTGTTGGCACAAGTCTCGAGCGCCATGGTGATTTTGCACCAATTATGTTGACGAACGAATTCAATGTTTCGGCGAAATATTGAACAAGCTACTCCCCAAAGATGGCTGCATTGTAATTGCCACCCGCGACAAATTCAACATCGGCTGCTGTGCTTTCATCAATTTAAGCTTGCATACAAAGAAAAAAGCCGATTTTTGCCACTATGATGATTAATTAGGCAGGTTTACCCCTACTCCCACAGGGAATAACTGGGTATACTTGATCGTTATTTTTTATCTTTTTCAGACAGAAGAATTGCGCGAATTGACTATGCAAAAATACGATATCAAAACCTTCCAGGGAATGATCCTCGCGCTGCAGGATTACTGGGCACAAAATGGCTGTACCATTGTTCAACCACTTGATATGGAAGTGGGTGCCGGCACCTCTCACCCAATGACATGCTTGCGTGCGCTTGGTCCAGAACCCATGTCGACCGCTTATGTTCAGCCCTCTCGTCGTCCTACCGACGGTCGCTATGGTGAGAACCCTAACCGACTGCAGCACTACTATCAGTTCCAAGTTGCTCTTAAGCCTTCTCCAGATAATATTCAGGAGCTCTACCTAGGCTCGCTGGAAGTGCTTGGTATCGACCCGCTTGTGCATGATATTCGCTTTGTTGAAGACAACTGGGAAAACCCAACACTCGGTGCTTGGGGTTTAGGCTGGGAAGTCTGGCTTAACGGTATGGAAGTCACTCAGTTTACTTACTTCCAGCAAGTGGGTGGTCTCGAGTGTAAACCCGTCACTGGTGAGATCACTTACGGTATCGAGCGTCTTGCCATGTACATTCAAGAAGTGGACTCCGTTTACGATCTTGTTTGGAACGTCGCCCCAGACGGCAGCAACGTGACCTATGGTGATATTTTCCACCAGAACGAAGTTGAGCAATCTACTTACAACTTTGAACATGCTGACGTTGATTTCCTATTCGCTTTCTTTGACCAGTGTGAAAAAGAAACCAAGCAATTACTAGAGCTTGAAAAGCCTCTACCTCTACCTGCATACGAGCGAATCCTTAAAGCAGCTCATGCCTTTAACCTGCTTGATGCACGTAAAGCCATCTCTGTAACAGAGCGCCAGCGTTACATCCTTCGTATTCGCAACCTAACAAAAGCCGTTGCGGAAGCATACTACGCATCACGTGAAGCCCTTGGTTTCCCAATGTGCAAAAAAGATGGCGAGGAGAAGTAACCATGGCTAAAGAATTTCTAATTGAACTGGGTACTGAAGAGCTACCACCAACACAACTTCGCACGCTAGCGGAAGCATTTGCGGCAAACTTCGAAGCTGAGCTTAAAGCAGCAAACCTAACCCACGAAGGTGTGAAGTGGTACGCAGCACCGCGTCGTCTTGCACTGAGAGTTTCAGCGCTGGCTGAAGGTCAACAAGACAAAATCGTTGAGAAGCGTGGTCCTGCAGTATCGGTTGCATTCGATGCGGACGGTAACGCGACTAAAGCGGCACAAGGTTGGGCTCGCGGTAACGGCATCACGGTTGAACAAGCCGATCGTCTAGTGACAGACAAAGGCGAATGGCTCCTGTTTAAACAAGAGGTGAAGGGTCAAGCAACATCTGAAATCGTTGTCGACCTAGCAGCGAAAGCACTGGGCAACCTACCTATCGCCAAACCAATGCGTTGGGGCGACAAGACCACTCAGTTCATTCGTCCAGTAAAAACACTGACCATGCTTATGGGCTCAGAGCTTATTGAGGGTGAGATCCTTGGTGTGGCTTCAAGCCGCACTATCCGTGGTCACCGCTTTATGGGTGAGCAAGAGTTCACGATTGACTCAGCGGAGCAATACCCAGCGCTCTTAGAGCAGCGCGGTAAAGTCATGGCTGACTACGAAGCGCGTAAAGCGATTATCCTAGCGGACTCAAAAAAAGCAGCGGCGGCGGTTGGCGGTGTTGCTGATCTTGAAGATGACTTAGTCGAAGAAGTGACTTCATTAGTGGAATGGCCTGTGGTGCTGACCGCTAAGTTTGAAGAAGAGTTTCTAAAAGTACCGTCGGAAGCGTTGGTTTACACCATGAAAGGTGACCAAAAGTACTTCCCTGTTTACGATGAAAACCAAAAGCTGCTGCCAAACTTTATCTTCGTCTCTAACATCGAGTCTAAAGAGCCTCGCCATGTTATCGAAGGTAACGAAAAGGTTGTCCGCCCTCGTCTGGCCGATGCAGAGTTCTTCTTTAACACTGACCGTAAGCGCCCACTTGTTGATCGCTTACCAGAGCTAGAACAGGCAATCTTCCAGAAACAGCTTGGCACTATCAAAGATAAAACCGACCGTATTACTGAGCTGGCGGGTTATATCGCTGAGCAGATCGGCGCTGACGTAGATAAATCTAAACGTGCAGGTCTTTTGGCTAAGTGTGACCTAATGACCTCCATGGTATTTGAATTTACGGATACTCAAGGTGTGATGGGCATGCACTACGCAACCCACGATGGTGAAGATGAGCAAGTCGCACTGGCACTCTATGAGCAATACATGCCTCGTTTCGCCGGCGATCAACTACCAAGCACCGCGATCTCTTCTGCGGTTGCGATGGCAGACAAGCTCGATACCATTGTTGGTATCTTCGGTATTGGTCAAGCACCTAAAGGTTCTGACCCGTTTGCGCTGCGTCGTGCCTCTTTGGGTGTACTGCGTATTATTGTTGAAAACGGCTACAGCTTGGATCTGACAGACTTGATCAACAAAGCGAAGTCTCTGTTTGCTGACAAGCTCACCAATGACAAGGTTGAAGCGGATGTCATCGACTTTATGCTTGGTCGTTTCAATGCTTGGTATAAAGATGAAGGCTTTAGCGTCGATACGATTCAAGCGGTATTGGCTAACCGCCCAACCAAACCCGCTGACTTTGACCAACGTGTTAAAGCAGTGTCGCACTTCCGTGAATTGGAAGCGGCGGAATCATTGGCTGCTGCCAACAAGCGTGTCGGCAATATCCTAGCGAAATTCGATGGTGAACTTGCCGCGGAAATCGATCTTGCTCTACTGCAAGAAGACGCTGAAAAAATACTCGCAGAGAATGTCGAAGTGATGACTGAAGCACTCGAACCAGCGTTTGCAACGGGCAACTATCAACAAGCACTGAGTAAACTTGCGGATCTGCGCGAGCCTGTCGATGCTTTCTTCGATAATGTTATGGTTATGGCTGATGATGAAGCGCTGAAGAAAAACCGTCTGACGCTGCTCAACAACCTCCGCAACCTATTCCTGCAAATTGCTGATATTTCACTACTTCAGAAATAATCACGATTCGCAACAGAACAAAGCCCGGTCCGATGACTGGGTTTTTTTTCGCCTACAGTACAAATAGTGCTTTGCCTCACAGATTCATTGAGGTATTTTCAAACGTCCTCTCGCCGCAACCGGAATCATTAATCCGTAAAGCAGTACAAGTGAATAAAATGAATTAGGTATCGCAATGCAGTTTTCTAAGTTTGGTGAAAAATTTAATCGTTACTCTGGCATAACCCAATTAATGGACGACCTCAATGATGGGCTGCGCACACCTGGCACCATCATGCTCGGAGGTGGCAACCCAGCCGCCATACCGGCTATGCTCGATTACTTTCATCAAGCCAGTTCTGAAATGCTTTCCAACGGTGAATTGCTTGCGGCGATGGCCAATTATGATGGTCCACAAGGTAAAGATAGCTTTATTAAGTCACTCGCACGGCTATTTAGAGATCACTACGGCTGGGATATCAGCGAAAAGAACATCAGTCTGACCAATGGTAGCCAGAGTGGATTCTTCTCACTATTTAACCTATTAGCGGGCACTCAAAGCGATGGGTCACATAAGAAAATATTACTGCCGATAGCGCCTGAATATATCGGCTATGGTGATGCGGGCATTGATGAGGACATCTTTGTCTCTTACCAACCCGAGATAGAACTGCTCGAGAATGGATTGTTTAAATACCATGTCGATTTTGATGCGCTCGATATTGACGACTCGATTGCCGCTATCTGCGCATCCAGACCGACCAACCCAACAGGCAATGTCCTCACGGATGAAGAGATCAATAAGCTCGACCAATTAGCCCGAGCGAATAATATTCCATTGATCATCGACAACGCTTACGGCTTGCCTTTTCCCAATATTATTTTTGAGCCAGTTGAACCGTTTTGGAATGACAATACCGTGCTATGCATGAGCTTATCTAAACTCGGTTTACCGGGATTACGTTGTGGTATTGTGGTCGCGAGTGAAACCATTACCCAAGCGCTGACTAATATGAGTGGCATCATCAGTCTCGCTCCAGGCAGTTTTGGTCCTGCAATTGCCAATCATATGATCGAAAAAGGGGATCTGTTAAAGCTCAGCGCACAAACAATTCAGCCCTTCTATCAACAGAAATCGATGCGCGCAGTATCTTTACTGCAACAAGCGATCAGCGATCCTCGGTTTAGAATTCATAAACCAGAAGGCGCAATCTTCCTATGGCTATGGTTTGACGAGTTGCCGATTACTTCAATGGAACTCTATCAACGCTTGAAAGCCCGTGGCGTCTTGATCGTACCTGGCGAATATTTCTTTATTGGTCAAAGCCAAGAGTGGTCACATACCCAACAATGCGTGCGTATGAACTATGTGCAAGATGATGAAAAGATGCAGCAAGGTATTACCATCATCGCAGAGGAAGTGAAAAAAGCCTATCTACAAGGCTAAAACTAAAAAGAGCGCGACTCTCTTTTCGACAGTGCGCTCTTTCACTCTTTATGTCAGGTCTCAGGCTAGGGAGTTAGCCTTCAATCAACTTGCTACCAGCAATTTCGATTTTACGTGGCTTCATTGCTTCCGGAATTTCACGCTCAAGGTCGATATGCAGTAGGCCATTTTCCATACTCGCTCCGACCACTTTGACATAGTCTGCCAGTTGGAATTTGCGTTCAAAGTCGCGCTCTGCGATGCCTTGATAAACAAAGTTTTTGCCTTCTTCTGCCTTACGCTCACCCTTAACAATCAACATATTCTCTTTCTGAGTCAGATCGAGCTGCTCTTCAGCAAAGCCTGCGACCGCCATAGTAATGCGGAAGTGGTTCTCGTCTTTCTGTTCGATATTGTATGGAGGGTAACCGCCAGAAGTATTTTTCGCTGAGCTTGCTTCCATCATATTAAATAGACGGTCAAAGCCGATTGCGTTGCGGTATAAAGGAGTGAAATCTACAGTTCTCATAATACTATCCTCATGATAAGCAATAGTCTTAGCCCTTAACATCGTAATGCTATCTAGGGACTAAGTGATTTATTACCATTCCTCGGGTTAACCAACGCTGGGACATGATAAAAATCGGGACAAATTGTGTGTTGATCACAGCATCCTCTGTTGAGCGATGAGTACCAACTCTGTCAGAGGCCCTAACTCGGCGTCCTCTTCATAACTAGATATAAGGTTGGAAAATTAGGATTCAAGCGTCGATAAACAAATTTATGAGCACTTATTTATTAAAGCATTAAATTTCAGTTAGATAGAAAGCAAAAAAAATGCGCCACCCATAGGCAGCGCATTGCGATTTTATCGGTATCAGCTAGAACTAGACATCCAAGTTAGCCACTTTCAGTGCGTTCTCTTCAATAAAGTTTCTACGTGGTTCAACCTGATCACCCATTAGAGTCGTGAACAGTTGATCTGCGCCAACAGCATCTTCGATTGTCACCTGCATCATGCGGCGAGTTTCTGGATCCATTGTCGTTTCCCAAAGTTGATCTGGGTTCATCTCACCTAGACCTTTATAGCGCTGTAGAGAAAGACCGCGACGAGACTCTTTAATCAACCAAGCAAGTGCATCAGCAAAGCTCGCAATTGGCAGAGTACGCTCACCACGTTTCACGTATGCACCTTCTTCAATGAAGCCGTCTAGCGCTTCAGATAAGTCGGCAAGCGAACGGTACTCTTTAGAGTTCAGTAGGTCGACACCGATGACATGCTCATGAGTCACACCGTGGGTACGCACAATCACTTTAGGTAGGTTGATACCCAGTTCAGAGTGCTGTTCTACCTCAAAACTATACTGGCTAGCGCCGACTTCTTTGGCATTTAACTGATCAACTAGCTGTTTAGCCCAAGCTTCAACCGCTGCAGCATCGTGACAATTTTCCGACGTCAGTCTTGGCACATACATAAACTCGCTGACCATAGCATGTGGGTAACGACGACCCATTCTGTCAGCGGTTTTCAGTGCAGCATTGTACTGATGAACCAGTTTTTCCAATGCTTCACCAGCCATAGCCGGAGCCTCAGCGTTAACATGCAGTTGCGCATTGTCCAACGCCAGTGAGATCTGGTATTGGTTCATCGCATCTTCATCTTTGATGTACTGCTCTTGTTTGCCTTTCTTCACTTTGTAAAGTGGCGGTTGAGCAATATAAACATAACCACGCTCAATCAACTCTGGCATTTGACGGTAGAAGAAGGTCAGCAGCAGAGTACGAATGTGAGAACCATCCACATCCGCATCGGTCATGATAATGATGTTGTGATAACGCAGTTTGTCTGGGTTATATTCGTCACGACCGATACCGCAACCTAGTGCAGTGATCAGAGTTGCGACTTCTTGAGAAGAAAGCATTTTATCAAAACGCGCTTTTTCTACGTTTAGAATTTTACCTTTCAGCGGCAAGATCGCTTGGTTCTTACGGTTACGACCCTGCTTAGCACTACCGCCCGCAGAGTCACCCTCCACTATGTACAGTTCAGAAAGCGCTGGGTCTTTCTCTTGGCAGTCGGCAAGCTTACCTGGCAGACCAGCAAGATCTAACGCACCTTTACGGCGAGTCATTTCACGAGCTTTACGCGCTGCTTCACGAGCACGGGCCGCATCGATGATCTTAGAGCATACGATTTTAGCTTCAGTTGGGTTCTCAATAAGGAACTCAGATAGCTTTTCACCCATTGCCGATTCAACCGCTGACTTCACTTCAGAAGACACCAACTTGTCTTTGGTTTGGCTTGAGAATTTTGGATCCGGTACTTTTACCGAAACAACTGCGGTTAGACCTTCACGAGCATCATCACCCGATGTGGCTGTTTTCGCTTTCTTAGAGAAACCCTCTTTATCCATAAAGGAGTTTAGGGTTCTGGTCAGTGCCGCACGGAAACCCGCTAGGTGAGTACCACCATCTCTTTGTGGAATGTTGTTGGTGTAGCAGTAGATGTTCTCTTGGAAACCGTCATTCCATTGCATCGCCACTTCAACAGAAGTGCCATCTTCACGTTCATGGTTGAAATGGAAGATTTTTGGAATGATTGGGGTTTTATTGGTGTTTAAGTGATCAACAAACGCCATGATACCGCCTTCAAACATGAAGTGGTCTTGTTTGTCTTCTTCTCGCTCATCAATCAATTTGATTGAAACACCTGAGTTAAGGAACGACAGTTCACGCAAACGCTTAGCAAGAATATCGTAATGGAATTCAACGTTAGAGAAAGTCTCTTCGCTTGGCCAGAAACGAATTTCTGTACCCGTACTGTCCGTCTCACCCACTACAGACAGTGGCGCTTGTGGTTCACCATGGTGATAGGTTTGAGTATGGACTTTACCACCACGATGGATTGTCAGTGTGACTTGTTTTGATAGTGCGTTAACCACTGAAACACCGACACCGTGCAGACCACCAGAAACTTTATAAGAGTTATCATCGAACTTACCACCCGCGTGCAGTACCGTCATGATAACTTCCGCAGCCGACACTTTTTCTTCTGGGTGCAACTCGGTTGGAATACCACGACCATCATCGCTAACCGAAACCGAGTTGTCTTCGTGGATAGTCACGATAATATCTTTACAGTGCCCCGCTAACGCTTCATCGATTGAATTATCAACGACCTCAAAAACCATGTGATGCAGACCGGTTCCGTCATCCGTGTCGCCAATGTACATTCCCGGACGCTTACGAACTGCATCCAGACCCTTTAGTACTTTAATACTCGATGAATCGTAATTTTCTGACATGAGTTTCTCTCACTATTTACACTTGCTCTATTGTGCCATGTTCCACATGAAACATCTTGCCGTTTTCATCTATCATGTCGGCAATTTGGCTTTCGGTAATAGAACTTACAAAAACTTGAGCCTTCGTCTGCTTTAGGCAATCTGCCAAACGTTTACGACGAACACTATCTAATTCTGAAGCAAAGTCATCGATAAGATAAATACATTGCTTACCTGTTAATTGCGCTAGATGTTGCCCTTGCGCTAGGCGCAGAGCACACATCATCAGCTTTAGCTGACCTCTCGATAACACATCCTCTACAGGGGTGTTATTGACCTTGATTCTGAGATCGGCTTTGTTGGGACCACTAAATGTGTAACCAAGGTTCTGATCACGCTCGAAGTTGCGCTGTAAAAGCTCACCATAAGCGGTTTCTCTCTCCCAACCTCGGTAATAACCAAGCTTGATTTCAAACTCAGGGAGAAACGCACGACACATTTCTTCAGCAAGGGGTTGCATCTGTTCAACATACGTTGCCCGCCACTGGTCTATCTGCTCCGCTAACAGCGCTAAGTCTTTATCCCAATAACTGAGTTCTTTATAGCTACGGGCAGTTTTTAGCAGTGCGTTGCGCTGCTTACTAAAACGCTTGAAACGCCCCCAAGCTTCATAAAATTGAGGTTGTGAATGAAACACTCCCCAATCAATAAATGCGCGGCGAAATTTTGGGCCATCGGTTAATAACTCAAAGCCCTCTGGGTGAATCAACTGTAGAGGTAGCACCTCGGCTAATTGAGCCAACTTTTGTCCAGATTGACCGCCTATTCTAACCTCTGTTGAGCCATCGCGCTGCTTATTAATCCCAATGGGTATCTCAAATTGATCCGAGTTCAAAAAACGCCCGTGAACAAACAGTTCCTGACACTCATTTTGGATAATTCGTCCTGTTAGAGAGCTTTTAAAAGAGCGCCCATGACCCAACATGTAGATCGCCTCCAACACGCTGGTTTTACCACTACCGTTCGGACCAATAATAAAGTTAAAGCCTGTCGATAATGGCATATCACAGGCTTTAATATTGCGAAACTGCTGGACGATTAATCGTGTTAGCGGCATATCTGTTTGCTGAGAGTGGTCGATTACAGACGAATCGGCATCACCACATACATGGCACTGTCGTCTTCGCTGTTCTCAATCAAAGCACTCGCGTTAGCATTGGACATGGAAATACGAACCTGTTCACAACGCAAGGTATTCAATACGTCCAATACATAAGACACATTGAAGCCTATCTCTAAAGCGTCGCCACTAAATTCGACATCCAACATCTCTTCCGCTTCTTCTTGCTCAGGGTTGTTTGCCGTGATGCGCATTTCTGTACCATCTAGGTTAACACGCACTCCTCGGAACTTCTCATTAGATAAAATAGCAGCTCGAGAGAATGCCTGACGCAGTTCATCACAACCGCTCAACAGCACTTTATCCGTACTCTGCGGCAGCACTCGACGATAGTCAGGGAAACGACCATCGACTAACTTAGAAGTAAAAATAAAATTATTCACCTCAGCTCGAATATTTGAGCCACCAATTTGCAGTGTCACAGGCTGTTCAGGTGCATCCAACAGTTTGGATAACTCTTGCACCCCTTTGCGAGGAATAATAATCTGATTGTGCTCACCCGCTTGAGCAAGAGTGACTTGAGCCACCGCCATACGGTGTCCATCGGTGGCCACTGAGCGCAGAATATTATCTTCAACTTCAAACAACATACCATTGAGGTAGTAGCGAACATCTTGGTTAGCCATAGAAAACTGAGTTTTATCAATCAGTGACTTCAACTCAGCTTGGCTGATAGTAACTTGCGCCTCTTGCTGCCAGTCTTCGATATTTGGGAAGTCATTCGCTGGCAGCGTCGACAATGAAAAGCGGCTGCGACCTGAACGAACCTGAACACGATCCCCTTCTAGAACAATGGTAATCATTGAATCATCCGGAAGACCGCGACAGATATCTAAGAACTTACGTGAAGGGACAGTTACACTACCTGCCTCAAAATCATTTTCTAAGCTAATCTGGCTGACTAACTCAACTTCTAGGTCAGTTGCGGTGATAGAAAGGACACCTTGCTCTACTTTAAGAAGCAAGTTACCTAAAATTGGCAATGTTGGTCGACCGCCTAAAGCACCAGAGACTTGCTGCAGTGGCTTTATCAGCTGAGTTCGTTCGATGGTAAATTTCATAGCTAACTCTTAGTAATGATGGCCCATAAGGCTAACTTAATTATTCAATATAGCAGTTTGAGTGCACATTATAACGATTATGCCACCATTAAGATGAAAGGGTGCGAATTAAGTTCGAGTAATCTTCTTTTATGTCGTGGCTCTCTTCGCGAAGCTGGGCGATCTTGCGACAGGCATGTAAAACCGTTGTATGGTCTCTACCACCAAATGCATCGCCAATTTCTGGCAAGCTGTGGTTGGTGAGCTCTTTGGCAAGCGCCATCGCTAACTGACGTGGTCTAGCCACCGAGCGAGAGCGACGTTTGGATAGAATATCCGCAACCTTTATCTTGTAGTATTCCGCGACTGTTTTTTGAATATTGTCGATGGTGACTAACTTTTCTTGCAGTGCCAGTAAATCACGCAGCGCTTCGCGAACAAAGTCGATAGTGATTGGGCGACCAGTAAAGTTAGCATTAGCAATAACACGGTTTAAAGCGCCTTCTAGCTCTCGAACATTTGAGCGCAGACGTTTAGCAATAAAGAAAGCAACTTCGTCGGCAAGGTGGATTTGATGGTCTTCGGCTTTTTTCATCAAAATTGCCACGCGAGTTTCGAGCTCTGGTGGCTCGATCGCTACCGTCAAACCCCAACCGAAACGAGACTTAAGTCGATCCTCTACCCCGTTGATCTCTTTTGGATAACGGTCTGAAGTTAGGATGATCTGTTGATTACCTTCTAGTAACGCATTGAAAGTATGGAAAAACTCTTCTTGCGAGCGCTCTTTATTGGCAAAGAATTGAATATCATCGATAAGCAAAGCATCAACACTGCGGTAATAGCGTTTGAACTCTTCAATCGCGTTATTTTGCAGTGCTTTTACCATGTCTTGGACAAAACGCTCAGAGTGCATATAGACCACTTTTGCGTTTGGTTTATTATCGACAATCGCGTTTCCAACAGCATGCAATAGGTGGGTTTTACCTAAACCTGTACCGCCATAGAGAAACAGTGGGTTATACGCTGCACCTGGGTTGTCAGCAACCTGACGAGCCGCAGCAAGACCCAGTTGATTCGATTTACCTTCAACGAAGTTATTGAACTTATGCTTTACGTTAACATTCGATCGGTGATTAACGTCAGTAACATCAACCTTTTCATTATCCCAAGTTTTATCAACCATTCTGCGCGCTTGAAGTTGCGCGGGCGCTGAAGACTCAGCCGCCACATCGGCAGCCGTTTTAATTGGCTTAGGAGCAGGAGGGGGAGTAACAGGTTTGCTGCCAACCTCGAACCTTAGATTAGGCACATCACCACCACAAAACTCTTTAAGTAGGCGATTGATGCTATTGATGTATCTATCTCTTACCCAATCGAGGACAAAACGATTAGGTGCAAATAGAGTTAGGGTATTGTCATTTAGCTCAGCCTGAAGCGGTCTGACCCACATGCTAAATTCAGTTGCTGGTAGCTCTTCTTGTAGTCGTTGCGAACATTGCAACCAAAGCGAAGATGACACGTTGCTCTCACTCTATTTAATTGAATTGGAAAAGATTGGCAATTTTACCTGTTGATAACCAAGATCGCCAGTAAATGATCGACGATCCAGTGAATAAGATCTAAGTTATTCACAATTTTTTGGGTAATTTTGGTAGGATCCACACAAATTGTCCTAATTCTACCCACATTAGTTTGCACAAAACGTGGATCTTCCCACAAGTTATTCGTTTCATTCCCCCTTGTGAATAGATCCGTGATCAACTTGTCATTAGCTATACTCTATTACACATTTATTGGGGATAAGTGATCTTTATCCACCCTTCCATTGGTTATGGTTAATAACAACTGGTTATTTAACTTATCTACATGTTCACCAGTAACATTCTCTCCAACAAATCGAGGAGCTGTAATATGAAAAACTGGATTAAAAACATTGTTGCGACATTCATTCTATCGACGTCTTTATCAGCGGTAGCTTATGCTGAAGTCAGTCAAGAAGTTAAGGTCGGGATGTCTGGACGCTATTTCCCATTTACTTTTGTTGAAAAAGATAAGCTGCAAGGTTTTGAAGTGGATCTATGGGATGAAATCGGTCGCCGCAACAATTATAAGGTCGAGTATGTGACCGCTAACTTTTCTGGTTTGTTTGGATTACTCGAAACGGGTCGAATTGATACCATCTCAAATCAGATCACGATGACGCCTGCGCGCCTCAATAAATATCTCTTTTCTCAACCCTATGTAATTGACGGTGCACAAATTACGGTTCGTAAAGGAAACAACGAGATTCAATCAATTGATGATCTTGCCGGAAAGACCGTGGCGGTGAACCTAGGTTCCAATTTTGAACAACTGCTTCGTCAGCACGACAGTGGCAACAAAATTAACATCAAGACTTATGACACCGGTATTGAGCATGATGTCGCGCTTGGTCGAGCCGATGCTTTTGTTATGGATCGTCTCTCTGCATTGGAATTGATTAAAAAGACCGGTTTACCACTGGAACTAGCAGGTGAACCATTTGAGTTGATTGAAAATGCCTGGCCCTTTGTTAACAACGAGAAAGGCAAAAAACTGCAACAAGAAGTCAATGCCACCTTGGATGCCATGCGCGCAGATGGCACGCTAGCGGATATTTCGACTAAATGGTTTACTGCTGACATTACTAAAAAGTAAGTACACACTCACCTTAAACTCACCCTCTTTGATGGTGAGTTTGTTTATTTTTACACGTTGGTTGTATTATGGGATTTGATTTTAACTACATGCTAGAGCTGATGCCGATACTGCTCAAGTATCTTGGCACGACGATGGAAATGGCCGTCTGGGGTTTGCTGTTTGCGCTTATCTTATCGGTCATTATCGCGAACATTCGTGTGTTTAAGCTGCCTATTCTTGATCAATTATGTCAGCTATACATTAGTTTCTTCCGCGGCACCCCACTGCTGGTGCAACTTTTCTTGCTCTATTATGGTCTGCCACAAGTATTTCCTTGGCTGGTGGGGCTCAATGCATTTAGTGCTGCCGTCATAGGACTTACCTTGCACTTCGCCGCTTATATGGCAGAAAGTATTCGTGCAGCCATTATTGGTATCGATAGAAGTCAGATGGAGGCGAGCCTCTCTGTGGGTATGACTCGTATGCAAGCCATGCGAAGAGTCATTCTCCCACAAGCGACTCGTGTTGCCCTTCCCTCATTGATGAATTACTTCATCGATATGATTAAGTCGACATCGCTTGCATTTACGCTTGGGGTTGCCGAAATCATGGCGAAAGCACAAATGGAGGCTTCATCCAGCTTTCGATTTTTCGAGGCGTTCTTAGCCGTCGCTTTGATTTATTGGGGTGTAGTGTTAGTACTTACTCGCGCTCAAATATGGGCAGAAGCAAGGCTGAATAAGGCGTATCAAAGATGATCAAACTAAAAAATATTCATAAAAAGTTTGCTGATAGCGAAGTCCTGAAAGGCATTGATATTGAGATAAAGAAAGGCGAAATTATCGTTGTCATCGGTTCTAGCGGTACCGGTAAATCGACATTATTGCGCTGCGTTAACTTTCTCGAACAAGCGGATCAGGGCTCTATCACCATCGGTGACGTTTCTGTTGATTGTCAGAATCCAGATAAAAAGGATGTACTGGCTATAAGAAGAAATACTGGCTTTGTATTTCAAAACTACGCACTGTTCGCTCATCTGACCGCAAAACAAAATATTGCCGAAGCACTGATTACGGTAAAAGGTTGGAAAAAACAGCAGGCTTATGACAAGGCACAACAGTTACTAGAAGACATTGGACTTGGGGATAAAGGAGAGCAATACCCTGCTTCTCTTTCTGGTGGACAACAACAGCGTGTCGGCATAGGTCGCGCTATGGCGCTGCAACCGGAACTGTTGCTATTTGATGAGCCAACATCGGCACTGGATCCTGAGTGGGTTGGCGAAGTTCTTAATTTAATGAAGAAGTTAGCCAAAGATCATCAAACCATGTTAGTGGTGACTCATGAAATGCAATTTGCTCGCGAAGTCGCCGACAGAGTGATCTTTATGGCTGACGGGCATATTGTTGAACAAGGTACACCGCAACAAATATTCAATCATCCACAAGATATCCAGCTAAAAAAATTCCTAAAAAACGTCGGGATCGCATAAGGATCCTTGCGCTCTCGCTCACAAAAAGTATAATCCGCCAACCGGAATAGATGTTGAACTGATTATTGACTCTTTGCGAGTGAGTGATTACAATTCCGCCTCTTTGTTGAGAGGCGTCGGATTTCCTCTCTATATATAGAGCGGGAAATATGTCCCACGCCGGGTTCAACGAGAACCTAAAACTACTGATCAGTAAAGGTATTAACCATGACTAAACGCACTTTTCAACCTACAGTTCTAAAGCGCAAACGTACCCACGGCTTCCGTGCACGTATGGCAACTAAGAACGGTCGTAAGGTAATTAATGCACGTCGTGCAAAAGGCCGCGCTCGTCTATCAAAATAATTAAACTATTTTGAATAAGCACGCCTTTATTCGGGAGTTACGTTTGTTAACTCCCGAGCATTATCAATACGTCTTTAAGCAAGCTCATCGAGCAGGCTCCCCTCACTTCACCATCATTGCTCGAAAAAACACTCTATCTCATCCTCGTTTAGGTTTAGCCGTTCCAAAAAAGCAGATAAAAACCGCTGTGGCACGAAACCATTTCAAACGTTTGGTTCGAGAAAGCTTTCGCAACAAACAGCACCAGCTTCCGGCTAAAGATTTTGTTGTAATTGCTAAAAAGAGTGCGCAAACTCTGAGTAATGAAGAAACATTCAAACTTTTAGATAAGTTATGGCAGCGCCTTTCTCGCCCTTCACGTGGCTAGCCATTGGGCTAGTGTACTTGTATCGTTGGACGATTAGTCCTTTGATTGGCCCTCGTTGTCGATTTGAACCAACATGCTCTCGTTACGCAATCGATGCCTTAAAAGCTCACGGTTTTGTAAAAGGGTGTTGGTTATCTGGCAAACGTCTATTAAAATGCCATCCTTTGAATGATGGGGGATTTGACCCCGTACCACCAGCCCAAAAACAAGACAGAGACAAATAACGATGGATTCTCAACGTAATATTCTGTTAATCGGCTTGGCTATAGTTTCTTTTTTGCTATTTCAACAATGGCAATCCTATAAGAATCCTGTACCAGCTCCGACTGAGCAGACACAAAGCGGCACCCTACCTGCAACGCCTATGGCGAATGGAAACGATCTTGTTCCAGGAGAAAGTCAACCAGCAGCAGAAAAAGTCATTACGGTTAAAACGGATGTACTAACTCTTGCTATTAATACCGTTGGTGGTGACGTAGTAAGCGCAAAACTTAATCAATACGCGACTGAAATGGATTCCAGTGACCCATTTGAGCTGCTAAAACAGACTCCAGGTCACCAGTTTATTGCACAAAGTGGTCTATTTGGTCCACAGGGTATCGATTTAAGCTCGACTGACCGCCCTGCTTATCACGTCTCTGCAGAAAACTTTGACCTTAAAGACGGTGAAGAAGAACTTCGTATTCCGCTAACTTACTCAGTTAACGGCATCAACTACACCAAAACATTCATCGTTAAGCGTGGCAGCTACGCGGTTGACGTTGAATACAAAGTAGATAACAACTCTGGTCAGAATGCGACATTCGCTATGTATGCTCACCTACGTCAAGATGTTCAAGACAAAGGCGGCAGCATTACTATGCCAACTTATAACGGTGGCGCATATTCGACTGAAGATACTCGTTATAAGAAGTACAGCTTCGACGAGATGAAAGATCGCAACCTGTCTCTAAGCCTAGCGAACGGTCAAGGTTGGGCAGCGATGATTCAACACTACTTTGCTGCGGCTTGGATCCCTCGTGAAGCACCGGGTACGAACCTATACACTCGTATCATTGGTAGCCTAGGGGATATCGGTGTTCGCATGCCAAACGTAACTATCTCAAATGGTCAAAGTGCGACACTAGATGCAACGCTTTGGGTAGGTCCTAAACTGCAAGAGCAGATGGCAGAAACCGCACCAAATCTTGATCTCGTGGTTGATTACGGCTGGCTATGGTTTATTGCTAAACCACTTCACACGCTCCTTGCTTTCATTCAAGGCATCGTTGTGAACTGGGGTCTGGCGATCATCTGTCTGACTTTCATCGTTCGTGGTGCAATGTACCCACTCACCAAAGCTCAATATACCTCAATGGCTAAGATGCGTATGCTGCAACCTAAACTGCAAGCAATGCGTGAGCGCATCGGTGATGACCGTCAGCGTATGAGCCAAGAGATGATGGAGCTGTATAAGAAAGAGAAAGTAAACCCACTTGGTGGCTGTTTACCTATCGTTCTGCAGATGCCAATCTTTATCGCCCTATATTGGGCACTGATGGAATCGGTTGAGCTTCGTCACTCACCATTCTTCGGTTGGATTCACGATCTATCGGCTCAAGACCCATACTACATTCTGCCTCTATTAATGGGTGCAAGTATGTTTATGATCCAAAAAATGAGCCCAACGACAGTAACCGATCCGATGCAGCAGAAGATCATGACCTTTATGCCGGTTGTGTTTACCTTCTTCTTCCTGTGGTTCCCATCAGGTCTTGTTCTGTACTGGTTGGTGTCTAACATTGTGACGCTTATCCAGCAAACTCTGATTTACCGAGCGCTCGAACGTAAAGGTCTCAAGTAACTCTTTATTTCAATGAGTAAAGTGTTTTAATAAACAAAATGTTTCGATAAGCAATTTGCATAAAAGGCGGCCTTTATGGTCGCCTTTTTTATTCTCCGTGATTACAATTTGAAAAAAGCGATTAAATTTAGGTAAAAGCATGACAACAGACACTATTGTGGCTCAAGCCACGGCTCCCGGACGTGGTGGTGTGGGTATTATCCGTGTATCTGGTCCCAAAGCCTCGCAAGTAGCGCTAGAGGTAACTGGCAAGACTCTCAAGCCGCGTTACGCTGATTACCTTGCTTTTAAAGCCGAAGATGGCAGCCAATTAGATCAAGGCATTGCCCTATTCTTCCCGAACCCACATTCATTCACTGGTGAAGACGTTCTAGAACTGCAAGGTCACGGCGGTCCTGTGGTTATGGACATGCTCATCAAGCGCATCCTTGCCATTCCCGGTATCCGAACTGCCCGTCCTGGCGAGTTTAGTGAACGAGCTTTCTTGAACGATAAGATGGATCTGACCCAAGCAGAAGCCATTGCTGACTTGATTGATGCCAGTTCCGAACAAGCGGCTAAATCCGCCCTTCAATCGCTGCAAGGTGAGTTTTCTAAGCGTATCCATACGCTAGTCGAGTCACTCATTCACCTACGTATCTATGTTGAAGCGGCGATCGACTTTCCCGAGGAAGAGATTGACTTTCTCGCAGATGGCAAAGTAGCTGGCGATCTACAAACCATTATCGACAATCTGGCGTCAGTGAGAAAAGAGGCCAATCAAGGCGCTATCATGCGTGAAGGTATGAAAGTTGTTATCGCGGGTCGCCCTAATGCGGGCAAATCAAGTCTGCTTAATGCACTATCAGGCAAAGAGTCTGCAATCGTTACGGATATCGCAGGCACCACTCGCGATGTATTGCGTGAACATATCCATATTGATGGTATGCCGCTGCATATCATCGATACCGCTGGTCTGCGTGTTGCCTCCGATGAGGTTGAACGAATCGGTATTGAGCGCGCATGGGATGAAATCGCTCAAGCAGATCGCGTGCTATTTATGGTGGACGGAACCACAACCGATGCCACTGATCCTAAGGACATTTGGCCCGACTTTATCGATAAGCTTCCAGAATCCATCGGTATCACCGTCATTCGTAACAAGGTCGACGAAACTGGTGAAGAGCTCGGCATCTGCCACGTTAACAACCCGACTCTTATTCGCTTATCTGCAAGAACCGGAGAAGGTGTTGATGCCTTGCGAGAACACCTGAAGTCTATCATGGGTTATGCGGGCTCCTACGAAGGCGGATTTATGGCTCGTCGTCGCCACCTTGAAGCCCTAGAAAAAACAGCCGAACATCTGGATATCGGTCAACAACAACTTGAAGGCTATATGGCGGGTGAAATCTTAGCGGAAGAGCTAAGGATCGCCCAGCAGCATCTCAATGAGATCACGGGCGAATTTAGCTCTGATGATCTTCTTGGACGCATCTTCTCGTCATTCTGTATTGGTAAATAAAGGAACAACATGATTCATATCATTACTGGTAGTACGCTAGGAGGCGCTGAATATGTCGGCGATCACCTCAACGATTTACTGCAAGAACAAGGAATAGAAACTCTCGTTCATAATCAGCCGGAATTCGAACATATCCCTGCCGAAGGAACTTGGCTTGTGATTACTTCAACCCATGGTGCCGGAGAATTTCCAGACAACATTCGTGCTTTTATGAGCCAACTCGCCAATACACCACCGCGAATGAGTCAAGTGAAATACGCGGTCATTGCCATTGGTGACTCTAGTTATGACACGTTCTGCCAAGCAGGAAAAGATGCCTATCAACTGCTTGAAGATATTGGTGCAACACCGATAACAGATTGCTTTGAGATTGATATATTGGCGGCACCAGTACCAGAAGATGAAGCAGAAATGTGGCTAAAGAATCACATGGCAAAACTTAGTTAGATAAACAAGACCGTACACCTAAGCGACCTATTTGGTCGCTTTTTTTATATCCGAACCTCACAGATGGTCAATTATCAACCGATCACACTGTGGATAAAACATGATCTTTTCGGTGAAAAACCTATATTTATCCAAAGAATAACTTTTCCCCCCCCACCCCTTGTGGATAAAGTGGCATTTTGATCCCAGGAAATACCGGATTAGATCATGGGTAGATCACAAGAATGGATCTAAAAAAGATCCATGGTTTTATTGATCATTTTCCACTTATCCACACGATCATGGGATCCTAATAATAGATCTAATAAAAAGATCATATATAGATCTATATATTTATATTAAATAATTTGTTGATCCGAAATTTGTTAAAACCGTTTTTCTCCCAAAAAGAAAAGCGGTAGAATACGTCTCCTTTTACTTATCTTTTTTGTCGATTGAATACTGAGGTCGGTTCATGCTTTATCACGAAACATTTGATGTCATCATCGTCGGTGGCGGACATGCAGGAACGGAAGCCGCACTCGCATCTGCTCGCACAGGGCAAAAAACTTTATTGTTAACTCATAACATTGACACTTTAGGTCAGATGTCTTGCAACCCTGCCATTGGTGGTATTGGTAAAGGTCATTTGGTTAAAGAAGTGGATGCACTCGGTGGTTTAATGGCTCAGGCTATTGATCATGCTGGTATTCAATTTCGGACATTAAACGCATCGAAAGGACCTGCGGTTCGAGCCACTCGAGCCCAAGCTGATCGTGCGTTATACAAAGCGTATGTAAGACAAGCATTGGAAAACACGCCTAATTTGACGCTGTTCCAACAATCCGTTGATGACTTGATCGTTGAAAATGATCGTGTCTGTGGTGTCGTGACAGAGATGGGACTTAAGTTCCGATCGACGGCGGTTGTTTTAACGGTGGGGACTTTCTTAGGTGGTAAAATCCATATTGGTATGGAAAGCTCTTCTGGTGGTCGCATGGGAGATCAACCATCGATTGCTCTAGCTCATCGTCTACGTGAGTTGCCATTCAGGGTTGACCGTTTAAAAACCGGTACACCACCGCGTATTGATGCAAGAAGCGTCGATTTTTCTGTGTTGGAAGTTCAACATGGTGATAATCCAACACCAGTGTTTTCGTTTTTAGGTAAACGTGAGCAGCATCCCACTCAGATCCCATGTTTTATTACTCATACTAATGATCGTACCCATGAGGTCATTCGCAATAACTTAGATCGAAGCCCAATGTATGCTGGTGTGATCGAGGGGATTGGTCCACGATATTGTCCATCTATCGAAGATAAAGTGATGCGTTTTGCTGACAAGAATAGCCATCAGATCTTTATTGAACCCGAAGGATTGACGACTCACGAGCTATATCCGAACGGCATATCAACCAGTTTGCCATTCGATGTGCAAGTGGACATTGTTCGTTCAATGAAAGGCTTTGAAAATGCACACATTGTCAGACCGGGATATGCCATCGAGTATGATTTCTTTGATCCTCGCGACTTGAAGCAAACTTACGAAACCAAATTTATTTCTGGTCTGTTCTTTGCCGGTCAAATTAACGGTACAACAGGCTATGAAGAAGCAGCAGCGCAGGGCTTGATGGCGGGTCTAAATGCAAGTTTGTATTCTCAAGGCAAAGAGGGCTGGAGCCCACGTCGAGATCAAGCTTATATGGGCGTACTCATTGACGATTTATCAACCATGGGGACCAAAGAACCGTATCGCATGTTTACCTCTCGAGCCGAATATCGCTTGTTGCTTCGTGAAGACAACGCAGATATCCGTTTAACAGAGAAAGGGCGTGAGCTCGGTCTTGTTGATGATCAGCGTTGGGCGAGATTTAACGAAAAAATGGAAAACATGGCTAGCGAGCGTCAGCGATTAAAAGAGACCTGGATCAATCCAAAGTCGACGGGTGTCGATGATCTTAATACGCTGCTTAAAACGCCGATTTCTCGCGAAGCGAGTGGTGAAGATCTTTTGCGTCGCCCAGAGTTGTCTTATGACCAGTTAACGTCGCTTGATGCATTTGCTCCTGCTATTGACGATAAGCAAGCCGCAGAGCAAGTAGAAATTCAGGTCAAATACGAAGGGTATATTCTAAGACAGCAAGACGAAATCGCTAAATCTATGCGTCATGAAAATACTCAGCTGCCAACCGACATTGATTACAGTGATGTCAAAGGATTATCAAACGAGGTCATTGCAAAATTGACGGAAGCAAAACCGGAGACGATTGGTATCGCTTCAAGAATTTCAGGTATTACGCCTGCAGCGATCTCGATACTGCTGGTTTATTTAAAAAAACATGGCATGTTAAAGAAAGGTGAGGCGGCGTGAGTCACTTAAGAACCCAATTAGATGTATTACTTTCAGAGACCTCCTTAGAGGTTTCTGAACGCCAGCGTGACCAACTTGTTGGTTATGTGCAATTGTTGGATAAATGGAACAAAGCTTACAATCTGACGTCGGTTCGTGATCCTCAAGCGATGTTAGTAAAGCATATCTTGGATAGTATTGTGGTCGGTGAACACTTGGATGGTGAGTTGTTCATTGATGTCGGTACTGGACCAGGATTACCTGGTATACCACTTGCTATCATGAAGCCGGAGTGTCAGTTTTATCTGTTAGACAGCTTAGGCAAGCGCATCCGGTTCATTAAACAAGTGATACACGAACTTAAAATTACCAACGTGGTTCCGGTACAGTCGCGAGTTGAAGAGTTTGCACTTGAAGATGGCTTTGATGGTGTATTAAGTCGTGCGTTTGCCTCAATGAATGATATGGTATCTTGGTGTAAACATTTGCCAAAAGCTGGAACTGGACGTTTCTACGCTCTCAAAGGACAGCGACATGAATTTGAAATTGACGAACTACCTGAGTGGTGTTCTGTGATCGATATCAAACCTTTGAAAGTTCCTGAGTTGGAAGGCGAGCGTCATCTTGTAATCTTATCCGACAAGGGATAACGGAGAGGTTGTTGTGGGAAAAATAGTCGCTATAGCGAACCAAAAAGGTGGCGTTGGTAAAACAACGACATGCATCAATTTAGCGGCTTCCATGGCTGCAACAAAGCGCAAGGTGCTCGTTATAGACCTTGACCCTCAAGGCAACGCAACCATGGCAAGTGGTGTCGATAAGTATCAAGTCGAAACAACCGCTTACGATTTGCTGGTTGATGAACTGCCTTTTGAACAGGTAGTGTGTACAGACACTTCAGGTCATTATGACTTGATTGCAGCAAATGGTGATGTCACCGCTGCTGAAATCAAATTGATGGAAGTATTCGCGAGAGAAGTGCGACTAAAACATGCACTTACCCCAATTCGTGATAACTATGATTTCATCTTTATAGATTGTCCTCCGGCACTAAATCTACTTACAATCAATGCGATGGCAGCTGCAGACTCTGTTCTGGTTCCAATGCAATGTGAGTATTTTGCTTTAGAAGGCCTGACGGCTTTGATGGACACAATCAGTAAATTGGCTGCGGTAGTGAATGAGAATCTAAAAATCGAGGGTTTATTACGAACCATGTACGATCCTCGAAATCGTTTATCAAACGAAGTCTCAGATCAGCTTAAAAAGCACTTCGGTGACAAAGTTTACAGAACCGTTATCCCTCGGAATGTCCGTCTCGCAGAAGCTCCAAGCCATGGTAAACCCGCTATGTACTACGACAAATATTCAGTCGGTGCTAAAGCCTATTTAGCCTTAGCTGGTGAGATGCTTCGACGCGAAGAAGTTTTGGCTTAATGCTCTGAAGGAAATGCGATTCAATGTCTAAACGTGGTTTAGGAAAAGGACTAGATGCCTTGCTGTCAACTAGTTCACTAGCTAGAGAAAAACAGCAAATAGCCACTCAAAGTCAATCAATGTCTGCCAATGGTGACTTACAAGAGTTATCTATCAGTACCTTACGCCCTGGTATTTATCAGCCGCGTAAAGATATGGCACCAGAAGCGCTTGAAGAACTTGCTGCTTCCATACAGTCTCAGGGTATTATCCAGCCTATTGTCGTAAGACGAGTCAGTCACGATCAGTATGAAATTATTGCTGGTGAGAGACGTTGGCGTGCAGCAAGGCAAGCCGGTTTAAAACAAGTACCGTGCCTTATTAAAGACGTTCAAGATCGCGCAGCGGTAGCTATGGCGTTGATTGAAAACATTCAGCGTGAAGATCTTAATGCTATTGAAGAGGCGCAAGCGCTTGAGCGTTTGCAAAATGATTTTGAACTGACTCACCAGCAAATTGCCGATGTTATAGGTAAATCCAGAACCTCGGTAAGTAACTTATTACGTCTTAATCAGCTGGAAAATGACGTAAAGAGTCTTGTTGCAGACAAAAAACTGGAAATGGGTCATGCTAGGGCACTACTTGCTCTCGAAGGTGAAGTCCAGTGTGAGATCGCTGAGACAGTCGCCAAAAAGCAGATGACGGTTCGTCAAACGGAAGAATTGGTTAAAAAGTGCCTAAAACCGAACTCTTCTGACAAAAATGTATCAGAAGACAGTGACGCAAAAGAAATTTCGGATAGATTAAGTTCTAAACTGGGGGCGAAAGTTTCTCTGGTTAGAAATAGCAACGGCAAAGCAAAAGTAACAATTAGTATTGATGAACCTCACAAATTAGAACAACTTATTGCTAAGCTAGAGAATTAAAATGTGATAATTGATTTAGATCAATTATCAGAAATAGCAATCTTCAACCTAGGTTGCATTTTTGTAAACAAAAAGAAACTTTTTGTATGGTTTAATTGCAATAAATTTACGTCATCGTATAATTTTTTGCGGCTGCGCAGAAATAATCTATCTACGCAGCTAATTTAGATTAAAGGTAAGAATACATGGTAGCAGTGCTAACTAAACCAGGACGAGAGCTCGCAAAGCGATTGTTACTGATTCAAGTCAGTGTTGTTACATTAGTAGCTGTTGGAATGACAGTGGTTGTAAATGCTGAGTGGGGAATTTCGGCACTGATTGGCGGTGGTAGTTTTGTTATCGCTAATGCAGTTTTCGCTTTATGTGCTTTTCTGTTTAGTGGAGCGCGCGCTGCCAAAAAAGTAGCGGCTTCTTTCTATACCGGAGCGGCACTGAAACTCCTCATTACAGCCACACTAATTTCACTAGCCTACATGTATATTCAGGTGGAAGTTGTTCCCTTGAATCTCACTTTTTTACTGGCCGTCTTAAGTAACCTTATGGCACCAGTAATATTCGTCAACAACAAAAAATAGGATGAGTTATGGCTGCGCCAGGTGAAGCGCTAACATCGGCCGGATACATCTCTCACCACTTGACCAATCTTTCGTTAGGAAGTCTAGGTTTAGTGGAAGAGACCAGTTTCTGGAACGTACATATCGATAGCCTGTTTTTTTCTTTGCTAACTGGTTTTATATTCATTGGAATATTCCGCTCAGTTGCTAAGAAAGCAACAGCTGGTGTGCCGGGCAAGCTACAATGTTTTGTTGAAATGATCGTGGAATTTGTCGATGACAACGTCAAAGAGACTTTCCATGGCCGCAATGCATTGATCGCGCCTTTAGCACTAACTATCTTCTGTTGGGTATTTTTAATGAACTTGATGGACTTAGTTCCAATCGATTTCTTACCTTATCCAGCAGAGCAGATGGGTATCCCTTACTTGAAAGTGGTTCCTTCTGCTGATGTCAATATCACCATGGCTATGGCGCTAGGTGTTTTCGCTCTGATGATCTACTACAGCATCAAAGTGAAAGGTCTAGTTGGTTTCACAAAAGAGTTGACTCTTCACCCATTCAACACACCGTTACTGATACCTTTCAACATGCTGATTGAAGTTGTGTCTTTGCTATCAAAGCCACTTTCTCTAGGTATGCGTCTGTTCGGTAACATGTTTGCAGGGGAAGTCGTATTTATTCTTTGTGCGGCAATGCTGCCATGGTATTTACAGTGGATGGGCTCGCTACCGTGGGCAATATTCCATATTCTAGTAATTACGATTCAAGCCTTCGTATTTATGATGCTAACGATAGTTTACCTATCAATGGCTCATGAAGATGGCGATCATTAATTATTATAACGCTTTTTTATTCAGGCATATTTAAGCCAACAACTATAAATTGGAGATAGTAATGGAAACTTTACTGAGCTTTTCTGCAATCGCCGTAGGTATCATGATCGGTATGGCTGCATTTGGTACGGCGATCGGTTTTGGTCTTCTAGGTGGTAAATTCCTTGAAGGCGCAGCTCGTCAACCTGAAATGGCTCCTATGCTTCAAGTTAAGATGTTCATCATCGCTGGTCTACTTGATGCGGTTCCTATGATCGGTGTTGTAATCGCACTGCTATTCACATTCGCGAACCCATTCGTTGGTCAGCTAGGTTAATCAGCTTGTATTTCGACAGGTTTCGAATCTGTCATCTGATTAATTTTAGCTCATCAATGAAATGTTAGAGGGGTAGCTGTTGTGAATATGAACGCAACTCTGCTAGGTCAAGCACTCTCGTTTGCTGCATTTGTCTGGTTCTGCATGAAATATGTATGGCCACCACTAATGAACGCAATCGAAGAACGTCAGAAGAAAATTGCTGACGGCCTTGTAGCCGCTGAGCGTGCTGCAAAAAACTTGGATCTAGCGCAAGCCAACGCTTCTGATCAACTGAAAGAAGCGAAGCGCACTGCAACTGAGGTCATTGAGCAGGCAAACAAGCGTAAAGCACAAATTATCGATGAAGCTCGTGAGGAAGCTTTGACTGAACGTCAAAAAATCCTTGCGCAAGCTGAAGCGGAAATTGAAGCGGAACGCAACCGTGCCCGCGATGAACTGCGCAAACAAGTTGCAACTCTGGCTTTAGCTGGTGCTGAGAAGATTCTGGAACGTAGTATCGATAAAGATGCACAGAAAGATATTCTCGACAATATTACTGCGAAACTTTAACGCGAGGGGCGATAAATATGTCTGAATTGACAACAATTGCACGCCCCTATGCTAAAGCAGCATTTGACTTTGCGGTCGAAAAGAATGCATTAGACCAATGGGTTGATATGCTGATTTTTGCCGCTGAAATCACTAAAAATACAGAAATGGCGGACTTGATTTCAGGTTCAGTTTCAGCAAATAGAATCGCTGAAGTTTTCATTGCTGTTGGTGGTGAACAGTTTGATGAGTTTGGTCAAAACTTGGTAAAAGTGATGGCTGAAAACGGTCGTTTGGTGGCTCTACCTGCGGTACTGGCTGAGTTTTTAATGCTTAAAAAAGAGCATGAGAAACAAGTGGACGTGGATATTATTTCTGCGACCGAGCTAACGCAAGAGCAACTGACTGAGATCGGCAACAAACTTGAGAAGCGTTTAGAACGCAAAGTTAAGCTGAATTGCAGTGTAGATGAGACCCTACTTGGTGGGGTTATTATTCGAGCCGGAGATCTTGTAATTGATAACTCAGCGCGTGGTCGTTTGAACCGCCTGGGTGATGCATTACAGTCTTGATGGGGATTGGAGCATGCAACTTAATTCCACAGAAATTAGCGATCTGATCAAACAACGTATCGAATCTTTCGAAGTTGTAAGTGAAGCTCGTAATGAAGGTACTATCGTATCGGTAAGCGATGGTATCATTCGCATTCACGGCCTAGCGGACGTGATGCAAGGTGAAATGATTGAATTACCGGGTGGCCACTATGCACTAGCACTTAACCTTGAGCGTGACTCGGTTGGTGCGGTTGTAATGGGCCCATATGCTGACCTTAAGGAAGGCATGAAAGTAACAGGTACTGGTCGTATTCTTGAGGTACCAGTTGGTCCAGAAATGCTTGGTCGTGTTGTTAACACACTGGGTGAGCCAATTGATGGTAAAGGTCCAATTGAAGCTAAGCTTACTTCACCAGTAGAAGTGATTGCACCTGGTGTAATCGATCGTAAATCGGTCGATCAGCCAGTACAAACGGGTTATAAGTCTGTTGACTCAATGATCCCAATCGGTCGTGGTCAGCGTGAACTTATCATCGGTGACCGTCAGATCGGTAAAACCGCGATGGCGATTGATGCAATCATCAACCAGAAAGATTCTGGTATCTTCTCTATCTACGTAGCGATTGGCCAGAAGGCTTCTACTATCGCAAACGTTGTGCGTAAACTGGAAGAACACGGTGCACTAGCAAACACTATCGTTGTGGTTGCCTCTGCATCTGAATCTGCTGCACTACAATACCTAGCGCCTTATGCGGGTTGTGCAATGGGTGAGTACTTCCGTGACCGCGGTGAAGACGCTCTGATTGTTTATGATGATCTATCTAAGCAAGCGGTAGCTTACCGTCAGATCTCTCTACTTCTAAAACGTCCACCAGGCCGTGAGGCATTCCCAGGTGACGTATTCTACTTACACTCACGTCTACTTGAGCGTGCTGCTCGTGTAAACGAAGAGTATGTAGAGCGTTTCACTAATGGTGAAGTGAAAGGTAAAACCGGTTCTTTGACTGCGCTACCTATCATTGAAACTCAAGCGGGTGACGTATCTGCATTCGTACCGACGAACGTAATCTCGATTACCGATGGTCAGATCTTCCTACAATCTGAAGCCTTCAACGCGGGTGTTCGCCCAGCCGTTGACCCAGGTATCTCAGTTTCTCGTGTAGGTGGTGCAGCACAGACTAAGATCATTAAGAAGCTATCCGGTGGTATTCGTACTGCACTAGCGGCTTACCGTGAACTAGCGGCATTCGCACAGTTCTCATCTGATCTTGATGAAGCAACTAAGCGTCAGCTTAGCCACGGTCAAAAAGTAACAGAACTGATGAAGCAGAAACAATATGCTCCTATGTCTGTATTTGACCAAGCGCTAGTGATCTTTGCTGTTGAGCGCGGCTATCTAGATGATGTTGAAATCAACAAGATTCTAGATTTTGAAGCGTCTCTACTATCGTATGCTCATAGTCAATATGCTGATCTTGCAAAAGAGATCAACGCAACGGGTGCTTACAACGACGATATCGAAGCTCAGCTTAAGACACTGACCGACGATTTCAAAGCAACTCAGACTTGGTAATTGGTGGGTGACCTTATGGTCACCACTTATGGAGAGTAACGATGGCCGGCGCAAAAGATATACGTAATAAAATTGGTAGTGTTAAAAGCACTCAAAAAATTACGAAAGCGATGGAAATGGTAGCAGCTTCAAAAATGCGTCGTAGTCAAGATGCACGTGAAGCTTCTCGTCCATACGCGGAAACTATGCGTAAAGTGATCGGTCATTTGGCAAGCGCAAACCTAGAGTACCAACATCCGTACCTAGAAGAGCGCGAAGCCAAGCGTGTTGGTTACGTTATTATTTCGACAGACCGTGGTCTCTGTGGTGGCTTGAACATTAACTTGTTCAAAAAATCCGTTTTAGAGATGAAAGATTGGAAAGAGAAGGGCGCAGAAGTTGAGCTGGCAGTGATTGGCTCAAAAGCAACGGCTTTCTTTAACAATAGCGGTGCTAAAGTAGCGGCACAGGTGTCGGGTCTTGGTGATGAGCCAAGTCTAGAAGACCTGATCGGTACGGTTGGCGTAATGCTGAAGAAATATGACGAAGGCGAATTGGATCGCCTGTACGTAGTGTATAACCACTTTGTGAACACTATGGTTCAGGAACCAACGATCGATCAATTGCTACCTCTGCCTAAATCTGACAGCGAAGAAATGCAGCGTGAGCATTCATGGGGCTACATTTATGAGCCAGAGCCAAAACCACTATTAGATGCACTATTGCTTCGTTATATCGAATCACAAGTGTATCAGGGCGTGGTTGAAAACCTTGCTTGTGAGCAAGCGGCTCGAATGATTGCGATGAAGGCGGCAACAGATAACGCGACGAACTTGATTGACGATTTAGAGCTTGTGTATAACAAGGCGCGACAAGCGGCGATTACACAAGAACTAACGGAAATCGTGAGCGGCGCAGCTGCGGTTTAAGCTTAGGTAAAACGAAATAGATTAGAGGATTAACGATGGCTACAGGTAAGATCGTACAGATCATCGGTGCGGTAGTCGACGTGGAGTTCCCACAGAGTGATGTACCAAGAGTATATGACGCTCTAAACGTATCTGAATCAAAAGAGCGTCTTGTTCTTGAGGTTCAACAACAGCTAGGCGGTGGCGTAGTTCGTTGTATCGTAATGGGTAGCTCTGATGGTTTACGTCGTGGCGTAACAGTAGAAAACACAGGCGCGCCAATCTCAGTACCCGTTGGTACTAAGACCCTTGGTCGTATCATGAACGTTCTTGGTGATGCGATTGACGAATGCGGTGACGTTGGTGCTGAAGAGCACTACGCTATCCACCGTGAAGCGCCAAGCTATGAAGAGCAATCAAATGAGACGGCACTTCTAGAAACGGGTGTAAAAGTAATCGACTTGATTTGTCCATTCGCTAAGGGTGGTAAGATCGGTCTATTCGGTGGTGCAGGTGTAGGTAAGACCGTCAACATGATGGAACTTATCAACAACATCGCATTACAACACTCTGGCCTATCAGTATTTGCTGGTGTTGGTGAGCGTACTCGTGAAGGTAACGATTTCTACTTTGAGATGCAGGAAGCCGGCGTTGTAAACGTTGAGAAACCTGAAGAATCAAAAGTAGCAATGGTTTATGGTCAGATGAACGAGCCACCGGGCAACCGTCTACGTGTTGCTTTGACTGGTCTAACAATGGCAGAAAAATTCCGTGACGATGGTCGTGACGTTCTTCTGTTCATTGATAACATCTACCGTTATACCCTTGCAGGTACAGAGGTGTCGGCACTACTAGGTCGTATGCCATCTGCGGTAGGTTACCAGCCGACTCTTGCAGAAGAGATGGGTGTGCTTCAGGAGCGTATTACGTCAACTAGAACGGGTTCTATCACGTCTGTACAGGCGGTATACGTGCCAGCGGATGACTTGACCGACCCGTCTCCAGCAACAACATTTGCGCACTTGGATGCAACGGTTGTACTTAGCCGTAACATCGCAGCGATGGGTCTATACCCAGCGATTGACCCACTAGATTCAACATCTCGTATGCTTGATCCACTAGTGGTTGGTCAAGAGCATTACGACGTTGCTCGTGGTGTTCAGCAAACGCTGCAGCGCTATAAAGAGCTGAAAGACATCATTGCGATCCTTGGTATGGACGAACTATCTGAAGAAGATAAGCAGGTCGTATCTCGTGCTCGTAAAGTTGAACGTTTCCTAACTCAGCCTTATCACGTTGCTGAAGTATTTACTGGTGCCCCTGGTATCTACGTATCTCTTAAAGAGACTCTACGTGGCTTCAAAGGTCTACTAGCTGGTGACTACGATGACATTCCAGAGCAAGCGTTTATGTACTGCGGTACTATCGACGATGCTATCGAGAATGCGAAGAAGCTATAAGGCTAAATAGGAGGCGATATGGCAGCAATAACCTTTCACCTAGACGTGGTAAGCGCTGAGAAAAAGCTTTTCTCAGGTCGTGTTGAGACGTTTCAGGTGACCGGTAGCGAAGGTGAGCTTGGTATTTTCCATGGTCATACACCGCTGCTGACCGCTATTAAGCCTGGTATGGTGCGTATCGTTAAACAGCACGGCCACGAAGAGTTCATTTATGTCTCTGGTGGTATTGTCGAAGTTCAGCCTGGCACAGCGACTGTGCTGGCTGATACCGCGATTCGTGGTGAAGAGCTTGACGCAGCTAAGGCAGAAGAAGCCAAACGCAAAGCTGAGGAGAATATTCAGAATCAGCATGGCGACATGGACTTCGCGCAAGCGGCCAGTGAACTGGCTAAAGCCATTGCTCAGCTACGAGTAATTGAGCTGACAAAAAAACGTCGTTAATTTCGCATAAAGCGTGATTGACTGCGATAAAAGGCGACCTAAGGGTCGCCTTTTCTGTAATAATATGCACATTAAAGGATGTGAAAATATTCTATTTCACATGTTGTAACTCGTCAGACAGCAAATCAAAACAAGTAGATGGTTAATCTCATGAAATTTAGTGCAGTGATTCTTGCTGCGGGTAAAGGCACCCGCATGTATTCCAATACCCCAAAAGTACTTCATACATTAGCGGGTAAACCGATGGTGAAACATGTCATCGATACCTGTGAAAGCTTAGGGGCACAAAATCTTCATCTGGTTTACGGTCACGGTGGAGATTTGATGCAGGCAACGCTTGAGCAAGAGAAAGTCAATTGGGTTCTCCAAGCTGAGCAACTCGGCACAGGCCACGCGGTTGATCAGGCGTCTGACCAATTTGCAGATGATGAAAAAGTGTTGGTTCTGTATGGGGATGTACCACTGATTTCCGAGCAGACCATTGAACGTTTGCTTGATGCTCAACCTGAGGGCGGCATTGGTCTACTAACGGTTGTTCTAGATAACCCTACAGGTTACGGACGTATCGTACGAGAGAACGATGCGGTTGTGGCGATTGTCGAGCAGAAAGACGCCAGTGAAGCGCAAAAAGCGATCAAAGAAATTAACACCGGTGTGATGGTTGCAACGGGTGGAGATCTTCGTCGTTGGTTATCAGGTCTAAGTAATGACAATGCTCAAGGTGAATACTACCTGACCGATGTAATTGCTGCGGCTCATAATGACGGGCGTCGTATTGAAGCGGTGCATCCAGATAGCCCAATTGAGGTTGAAGGTGTGAATGACCGCGTGCAATTAGCCAAACTTGAGCGCGCTTTCCAGTTAGCACAAGCAGAGAAACTGCTGGCTCAGGGGGTAATGCTTCGAGATCCAAACCGTTTTGACTTGAGGGGTTGCTTGCAATGCGGTAAAGATGTTGAGATTGATGTCAACGTTGTTATCGAGGGCAGTGTTACTCTAGGTGATAATGTCGAAATTGGTGCCGGCAGCGTGCTGAAAGACTGTGAAATTGACGATAATACCTTGGTTCGACCTTATAGCGTTATAGAAGGCGCAACAGTTGGTGAAGCCTGTACTGTTGGACCATTTACTCGTTTACGTCCTGGCGCTGACTTACGTAATGACTCCCATGTGGGCAACTTTGTCGAAGTTAAAAATGCTCGTTTAGGTGAAGGGTCAAAAGCGAACCATCTAACCTACCTCGGTGATGCTGAAATTGGCAAACGTACTAACATTGGTGCAGGTACGATTACTTGCAACTACGATGGCGCCAATAAATTTAAAACCATCATTGGCGATGATGTTTTTGTTGGATCGGATAGTCAACTTATTGCGCCGGTGACTATTGCTGATGGTGCAACCGTGGGGGCAGGTACAACAGTGACGCGAGATGTGGCGGATAATGCTCTAGTCATTACTCGCGCTAAAGAGCGTGTTGTTGCTGATTGGAAGCGCCCAACTAAGAAACAATAACGACTGAATACATTAAAAAAGCCCCCACAGTATCAACGGTGGGGGCTTTTTTATGATAGGAAAAACTTGTAAGAGGGGTTATCGGTTTCATCTTTACATTGATAACCTAACTCCCTTAAGTGAGCAGAAAACTGAGATAAGTCACCATCATCAAGTTCAAACCCACACAGCACACGACCATAGTCTGCGCCTTGGTTTCGATAGTTGAATAAGCTGATATTCCAGTGGGTGCCTAAGGTACTCAAGAATTTAAGCAAAGCGCCAGGGTATTCTGGAAACTCAAAGCTATATAAGCGCTCTGTAAGAGGCTTTGCTGGTTTACCGCCAATCATGTAGCGCACGTGCAGTTTTGCCATTTCATCATCGGATAAGTCAACAACGGGATATCCGCCGGTACGAAGGTCTTTGATGATGCTATCGAGTTCCTCTTGAGCGCCAGAAAGCCTAACACCAACAAAGATATTCGCCAGTTTGTCATCGTTATAGCGATAGTTAAACTCTGTTACCGCTCGACCACCGATAATATTGCAGAACTCGAAGAATGCCCCTTGCCTTTCAGGAATGGTAACCGCTAATAACCCTTCGCGTTTTTCACCTAACTCACAGCGCTCAGAGACGTAGCGTAGACCGTGGAAGTTAGTGTTGGCACCCGAGAGAATCGTACCAAGCTGACAGCCCTGTAGCTTGTGCTTATCTGCGTATTTTTTCAGACCAGCGAGGGCGAGAGCACCTGATGGTTCAGCAATCGCTCGTGTATCTTCAAAAATATCTTTTACCGCGGAGCAGATCTCGTCGCTAGAGACCGTAATATGACCATCTATGTATTGCTGGCAAAGACGGAAGGTTTCATTACCGATAATCTTAACGGCTACACCGTCAGCAAACATACTGACTCGATCCAGAGCCACGGGCTGATTGGCATCTAATGCTGCACCAAGGCAGGCCGAATCTTCAGGCTCGACCGCAATGACCTTGATTTCTGGCATAAGTTGCTTCACTAAAACCGCTACACCCGCCGCTAAACCGCCGCCGCCTACAGGCACAAAGATATAGTTGAGGTGACCATTTTGCTGAATCATCTCCATGCCGATAGTCCCTTGACCTGCAATCACCAAAGGGTGATCGAAAGGAGGAACAAAGGTATATCCATGTTCTTCAGAGAGACGCACAGCTTCTGCTTTCGCCTCATCAAAGTTGGAACCGTGCAATACCACTTTACCGCCAAACCCACGTACCGCATCGACTTTGATATCAGGTGTGGTTTTAGGCATAACGATAGTGGTATTGATACCTAATTTAGTACCAGATAGCGCCATACCTTGAGCGTGGTTGCCCGCTGAAGCCGCAATAACCCCAGCTTGTTTCTGTTCTTCGGTTAGATTGGCGACCATGTTATAGGCGCCTCTTAACTTAAATGAATGAACCGGCTGTCTGTCTTCACGCTTTAATTGAACGGTGTTACCCGTTCTTTCAGATAGGCGCGGCATGTCCTGTAGCGGTGTTACCGTCGCTACTTCATAAACGGGAGCGCGCAATATTTGGCGCAGATAGTCTGCGCCAGTGGTGGGATAACTGTTGTCACTCATCGTTATCCCTCGAGCTTACTTTTATCGCGTACCGCACCTTTGTCTGCACTGGTTGCCATGCTAGCGTAGGCTTTAAGCGCAAGAGAAACGGTACGTTCACGTTGTAGCGGTTTCCAACCTAGCTTGTCTTGTTGTTCACGACGTTGCGCCAGTTCCGCTTCAGCAACCTCTAGCGTGATGCTTCTTGATGGAATGTCGATGCTAATGGTATCGCCATCTTTTACTAAACCAATAGTACCGCCATTTGCTGCTTCTGGAGAGGCGTGACCAATGGATAAACCCGATGTGCCGCCTGAGAAGCGACCATCTGTTAGCAAGGCGCATTCTTTGCCCAAGCCCATAGATTTAAGGTAAGTGGTTGGGTACAGCATCTCTTGCATGCCCGGACCGCCTTTTGGACCTTCGTAGCGAATAATAACGACATCACCTGCTTTTACTTTGCCACCCAAGATACCTTCAACCGCATCTTCTTGGCTCTCAAAGACAACCGCAGGACCTTTAAATACAAGAATGCTCTCATCAACACCCGCAGTCTTAACAATACAACCATCCAGTGCGATATTGCCAGAAAGTACCGCTAGACCACCATCTTGGCTATAGGCATTATCCTTGGTGCGGATACAGCCATTTTCACGGTCATCATCAAGGGTGTCCCAGCGGCAGTCTTGAGAAAATGCTTGCGTGGTACGAATACCCGCAGGACCTGCACGGTAGAAACGTTTTACCTCTTCAGAATCGGTTAGCTTGATGTCGTACTGAGCTAACTGTTCTTCCATTGTTAAACCAAGCACAGTCTTTGTTTGGTTGTTAAGTAGACCCGCACGATCCAGTTCACCAAGGATACCAATAACCCCGCCTGCGCGGTGCACATCTTCCATGTGATATTTCTGCGTTGATGGCGCAACCTTACATAGGTTTGGCACTCTACGAGACATCTGATCGATATCTTGCATATCAAAATCAATGTTGCCCTCTTGAGCCGCGGCGATAAGGTGCAGAACAGTATTAGTTGAACCGCCCATCGCGATATCGAGCGCCATGGCGTTCTCAAATGCCTGTTTTGTTGCAATGTTACGAGGTAGAGCCGACTCGTCATCTTGCTCATAGTAACGCTTGGTCAGTTCAACCACGCGCTTACCGGCATTTTTAAACAGTACTTCGCGATCGGCGTGTGTGGCGAGTAGCGAACCATTACCAGGTTGAGAAAGACCGAGTGCCTCTGTCAGACAGTTCATTGAGTTAGCGGTAAACATGCCGGAGCAAGAACCACAAGTAGGGCAAGCAGAACGCTCAATTTGTTCACTTTGCTCATCGGAAACGCTAGGATCGGCGCCTTGGATCATGGCATCAACCAGATCAAGTTTGATGATCTGATCAGAAAGTTTGGTTTTACCCGCTTCCATTGGACCGCCGGAGACAAAGATCACCGGAATATTAAGGCGCATCGACGCCATTAGCATCCCTGGGGTGATCTTATCGCAGTTTGAGATACAAACCATGGCATCGGCACAGTGGGCATTGACCATATACTCGACTGAATCGGCAATCAGTTCACGAGATGGAAGCGAGTAAAGCATTCCTCCGTGACCCATCGCGATACCGTCATCGACAGCAATGGTGTTGAATTCTTTAGCAATACCGCCGGCTTGCTCAATCTCAGACGCAACGAGTTGTCCGAGATCTTTCAGATGAACGTGACCCGGAACAAATTGAGTGAATGAGTTTACAACCGCAATAATAGGCTTGCCGAAGTCTTCATCTTTTACGCCAGTTGCGCGCCATAGAGCGCGTGCACCTGCCATATTACGACCGTGTGTTGTGGTTGCTGATCTATATTTAGGCATTGTGTTATTTCCTTATTTTGCCGGCGCTTGTTCAGGGTATACGTAGTCTAACCAACCCCACTTATCTTCAGTGGTGCCATTAAATAGACCAAAGTAGGCATCTTGCATGACTTGTGTAATTGGACCTCGTTTGCCTTCGCCAACTTCGATTTGATCGACCGTTCTCACTGGAACAATTTCCGCAGCAGTGCCTGTCATAAAGACTTCATCGGCAAGATAGAGAGCTTCACGAGCAATGTTCGCTTCGCGCACTTCGTAGCCCATATCACGAGCGAGCGTCATGATCGTGTCGCGAGTAATACCCGGCAGAATCGCACTGGTTGCTGGTGGCGTGATGATCACACCGTCTTTAATGACAAAGATGTTTTCACCAGCACCTTCAGAGAGATAACCATCAACGCTCAAAGCGATACCTTCGGCGTAACCATGGCGTCTTGCTTCACCGCCAACAAGTAGCGAAGAAAGGTAGTTACCACCGGCTTTAGCCGCGGTAGGGATGGTATTCGGCGCAGCGCGGTTCCAGCTAGAAATCATGGCATCAACGCCATTGGCTAGCGCTTCTTCACCCAGATAAGAACCCCAAGGGAAAGCGGCGATGATAAGCTCCATCTCTGAGCCAACAGGAGGGCAGACACCCAAACCAACGTTACCCACAAAACCAAGCGGACGAATGTAAGCGGACTCCAGTTTATTTTGACGCAAAGTTTCGCGAGTGGCTTCCATGATCTCTTCTTCCGTATACGGAATAGGGAAGCGATAAATTTTTGCGGAATCTTTTAGGCGCTTAGCATGCTCTGGATGGCGGAAAATAGCGGGACCTTTAGGAGTGTTATAGCAGCGAACTCCTTCAAATACCGATGTGCCGTAGTGCATGGCATGCGTTAACACATGCACGTTTGCCTCAGCCCAAGGTACCATCTCGCCATTAAACCAAATAAAATCTGCAGTATTTGTAGCCATTTAACATCCCTTCCTTATGCACTCTGTTCTTGGAGGTTGTGATTGGTCAGTTCATTGCCCTTGAGTTCAGTAACCTCTACAGTGCGAATGTCCCAAAGTTTTTCAATCTGATTAATTAATGTAGTAATCGGTCTGTCGCTATCGACGATAATCTCCACGCTAGCAACCTTGCTTTCGTGGTTTTGTGTTGCTGCTACTTGCTTGATGATAAAGCCTCGGTGGCGAATGACACGCAGTACACGCTCCAACAGTACTGGCTTATCGTCAGCTTTGATGTCTAGTAGGTATCTTTGCATTAGGTATTCTCCAACATGTCACTGTTTGAGGCACCTGGTGGTACCAATGGCCAAACGTTTTCTTCTTCATCAATAAGCACATGGAGTAGGTAAGAGGTTTTGCTCTCTAACATCTCTTGTAATGCTGGTTCCACTTCTTCTTTTTTTGTGATGGTTTTACCTGGGATATCAAATGCTTTTGCTAGCATGACAAAGTCAGGGTTGTCATCAAGAATGGTTTCACTATGTCGACCATCAAAGAAGAGGGATTGCCACTGCCTCACCATACCAAGACGTTGGTTGTTGAGTAGCACAATTTTTACGGGAATTTGGCGACGTTTTAATGTGCCCAACTCCTGTACATTCATCATAAATGAACCATCACCAGTAATGAGGATGGATTGGTCACCTTCTCGACCAACGGCAGCGCCCATGGCAGCGGGTAAACCAAAGCCCATGGTGCCAAGACCCGCTGAGGTAATAAAGTTTTCTGGCGCTCGTGGTTGAATATGTTGCGCCGCCCACATTTGATGCTGACCAACATCGGTAGAGACAATGGATGACTCAGGCATCATGTCAGAAAGTTGCTTAAGCAGCAGTGGAGCAAAGATAAGGTCACCAGGATGGTCATAGCGCCATTTAAATGCCGAGCGTAAGCTTTCACTGTGTTGAGCCCAAGGCGTGATATCTTTTGATAATTCCAACTGCGGTAAAATAACGTTGATATCGCCGCGAAGCATCGCGTTTGCACGTCTTAGCTTATTGAATTCAGCGGCATCAATATCAATGTGGATGACTTTAGCGTGAGGGGCGAAAGTGTCTAATTTCCCAGTCACGCGGTCATCAAAACGAGCGCCAACCACAATGAGAAGGTCACTTTCTTGTACCACTAGGTTGGCAGCTTTAGTGCCGTGCATGCCTAACATACCTAAATAGTGAGGATCATGTCTCTCAATCGTCCCCAGCCCTTTTAAGGTACTAACACAAGGCATCGGGTTAATGCGTAGAAACTCTCGAACGGTATCCGTTGCATCGGCAAGCTGTACGCCTCCCCCCACATAAAGTACAGGGCGAGAGCTTTGATCAAGAATTTGCTGTGCAGTTTCGAGTTGCTCAGGACAAGCGACAGGGTGCGGTGGAGCAGTAAATGCAGGCAGTACTTCGATCGGAGCATTAGCAAGTTGGACATCTTTTGCAATATCAACAATAACTGGACCTGGACGGCCTGCTTTTGCAACTTCAAATGCTTCGGAAAGGGTTGGAGCAAGGTCTTCGATGTCGGTCACAAGGTAACTGTGTTTAGTACAGGAGAGTGACATACCAATCACATCCATCTCCTGGAAGGCATCAGTACCGATGTGTGAGCTAGCAACTTGACCTGTGATGGCGACAAGAGGGATAGAATCAAGAAAGGCATCAGCCAATCCAGTTACAAGGTTGGTCGCCCCTGGTCCCGATGTTGCCATGCAGACCGTTACTTCTTTTGTCGCTCTGGCCATACCAATCGCGGCCATTGCTGCGCCTTGCTCGTGGCGACAGAGGATATGCTCTACGCCACCGTCATATAACGCATCATAGATAGGCATGATAGCGCCACCTGGGTAACCAAATACCGTTTCAATACCTTGTTGTCTCAACGCGGCTACAACTAATTCAGCACCTGTCATTGTAACTTCCTCTCGTTCCATTGCTTGTAGCATGGAATTTTGTTCCTTGACTGCACATCATGTGCTCCCGTTTTTGTTCTCGATTCAGTCTGTTGGCTGAATGAGCGATCACTATCTAGTTTTCTGTTTTAAGTCTGTAAAAAAACCCCCGGACTTTTCAGTGCGGGGGTTTTTAGAATCTTCTGGCTATCTTTTGCCCACATTCCCCCGTGCGGTGCCAATCAGGACCACAATAATCAGGATAATCAGAGAGTGAGCGTTTGCTGTCATATTTACTAGGTTCGTTGTTATTTTGGTCTAACAAAATTATTTGCGAACCTAGTGGTAACATAGTTTTCTGTTACCTGACAAGGAAAAATTACAACTTCTCTCACATTTACTAAGCATTAAATGATGAGATATAACATATCAATAAGATTTAATACTGCTCTAATGGCGCTTATGCCGACTATTTTAGAATGAAAATGGTGCTTTATGGGATTATCTATTGTTTATAGCCGTGCGAGCGTAGGTGTTGAAGCACCATTAGTGACGGTAGAAGTGCATATTAGTAATGGTATGCCGGGTTTCTCGCTGGTGGGGCTACCAGAGACAACGGTCAAGGAGTCAAAGGATAGAGTAAGAAGCGCCATTATGAACTCGCGACTTCAATTTCCGGCTAAGCGCATAACGGTTAACTTGGCACCAGCTGATTTGCCCAAAGAGGGCGGTCGTTTTGATCTACCGATTGCTTTGGGTATTCTTGCAGCTTCTGATCAGATCCCTCATCAGAAGCTCTCAGATCATGAATTTATTGGTGAATTAGCACTCTCTGGAGAATTGAGAGCGGTCAAAGGCGTATTGCCTGCAGCCCTAATGGTGTCTCAGCACCAGCGTGCCTTAATTGTACCGCAAGCAAATGCAGGAGAAGCGGCTTTAGTGGATGAACAGAGACATAAAGCCGCCTCCAGTTTGCTTGACGTATGCAGTTATATTTCTGGTCAGATGGCACTCACGTTACCTCAATTTCAACCAGAGATGAATGAGGAAGCAAATGGTCGAGATCTGCAAGACATCATAGGTCAACAACAAGGTAAACGTGCATTGGAAATTGCAGCGGCGGGTGGGCATAACCTTTTATTTCTTGGACCTCCAGGTACCGGTAAAACCATGCTAGCGTCACGCCTGTGTGATCTATTACCTATGATGACGGATGACGAGGCAATGGAAACTGCCGCAGTAACCTCGCTCACTCAACAAGACATTAATGTTCATAATTGGAAAAGCCGACCTTTCCGATCTCCGCATCATTCTAGTTCGATGGCTGCGTTAGTGGGTGGCGGAACCATCCCGAGACCGGGCGAAATATCTTTGGCGCACAACGGGTTGCTGTTTCTTGATGAAATGGCGGAATTTGAGCGTAAAGTGTTGGACTCTTTGAGAGAGCCTTTAGAGTCTGGAGAGATCATTATCTCAAGGGCTCAAGGTAAAACGCGCTTTCCTGCCCGATTTCAGCTTTTAGGGGCTCTTAACCCAAGCCCAACTGGTCATTATGAGGGGGAGTTATCTCGCAGTAACCCACAAGCGATACTGCGCTATCTTAATCGACTATCTGGTCCTTTGTTGGATCGGTTTGATCTCTCGATAGAGATACCGGCGCTACCTAAAGGGGTACTCGCGCAAGGAGGCGAGCGGGGCGAAACAACCTCAGTAGTCAAGCAGCGAGTGGTTGATGCCAGAGAAATCATGTTGGCACGAAGTGGTAAGGTTAATTCGTTGCTGACTAATCGTGAGTTGGAGCGAGATTGTCGGTTGCAGTCGGAGGATGCCGAATTCTTAGAAGCCGCACTGCATCGATTAGGTCTATCTGTTCGCGCTTACCATCGTATTATCAAGGTGGCTCGAACTATCGCGGATTTATCAGGGCAAGCGGAGATCAAAAAGCCTCATTTAGCTGAGGCTCTGGGTTATAGGGCAATGGATCGCTTACTCAAGCAACTCAATGCGCAGTCTGTTTAAAAAGAACGCTGTGTAAATATCGCCGTCTAGCTAGCGTTAGAATTTCCAGTTAACACCGACAGCGGTAATCCAACTTTCCTCATCATAGAAGTCCATATTGGAATCTCTTGAGGTTGCGCCAGCAAACCCCACCAGTGATAGATTGTGGATATTGAAGATGCTGGGATATTCGTAGGCCAAGAAGAACTTCCACTGATCCACTTTCTGTTTTTGGTTGTTGTATATGGGGTTAGCGCCATCATAGTCAATATTGAGGTAGCTAAGAGTTAATGCAAACTTGTGGTTACCTATGGAGGTGAAAGAAGCCACTTCCGCACCTAACGTATCATTGCTCATTGCAGAGCCATCAGCATCTTGCTTTGAATAGATAATGGCAGGATAGAGCAATACCGTTCGACTTATGGGTAGCATCATCTTTGCTTTGCTGTAGAAAATGTCTGCGTTTCGGTTTAGCTTTTGAGCTTCTTCAGCCGTGAGTAGGGAACCAGAGTCTTCATCATCGACATCTTTTTGACCGTAGGCTAGGTCGAGACTGAACAGCGAACCGGCAATGTTATTCAGTTGCACTCGGTAAGCCAGTCCGCTTTCGTCCGTCGTCTTTCGCGCCTGATTTTCGAGGTATGGGTCTTGCCAGACTTCGCCTTTCAAAATAGTAGGCAATACGGAAAAGCTGAGCTTAGTACCGTCATAAAGTTGATGACGATAGCCGGTCTCTAGTGCCACGGTACCGATGGCAACATCTGAACGGGTTGTCCCTAGAAATAATTCGTGCTGTGAGCGAGAGCCAAAGGTGTATTGAACATTGCCAAGCGGTAGAATTAGTCCAGAACTGTCTTCCTGATCTTCACCACGGTAGGTTTTAAATTCACTGTCGGTATTGGTGAGGTTAGAGGTATTACTGCTGTAAGCGGCACTAATAGATACTTCGCCACTAAAGCCATTGCTTTTCCCGAGCTTAGCGAAAACGGGCTGACAAACTAAACCCAAAGCTACAGTTAATATGGGCCACGCCTGTTTCATAATTCATCCTTAAATATAAAATTGTCGAAAACGAACGGTTTTTGGGTTGAGCTGCTTGTGCTCTTATCCGGTATTGAAGTAATAGGTCGGGGCTAACTTATTATAATTAAATATGTTATCAGAGTATCAACAAGTTGTTTCGTTTGCCACCTTCTCCATAGCATAGGAGTGATTCGTACGACAGACAATAGATATCAGATCAATAATAAAACCGTTGCAGAAGTCCGTTTGAGCAGTAAAATTAACCATCATTATTTTGCAACAAATGAATCACAGATAATTGCTTATGCTGAGCTACCTTGTTTTTGTTATTACTTGTTCGCTAGTTATTGTTAACACGGCATTTTGCTCCCTTCCTATACTCATTTTAAGTCTCTTGAAGCTGGTGTTGCCGATGAAGGCATGGCAGCAGAGGTGTACCCAGCTTGCCAATCGCTGCATGTGGCTTTGGGCAACGGTAAATCACGGTATTTTGTCTCTGGTCAATCCAAAATTGAAGTGGCAGATCGAAGGCGTTGATGAGCTGAAGATGGATGGGTGGTATCTGATGATCAGCAACCATCTTAGTTGGACAGACATTGTGGTACTTTGCAGTGTCTTTCGTAACCGAATACCTATCCCAAAATTTTTCTTAAAACAACAACTGCTGTATGTACCGTTTCTTGGGATGGCTTGTTGGGCTTTAGATATGCCGTTTATGAAAAGGTATTCGCGAGAGTATTTGGTGAGGCATCCAGAGAAGCGAGGTCAAGATCTAGAGACAACCCGCCGCGCCTGCGCGAAATTTAAAGATACACCGACGACCGTGGTCAATTATGTGGAAGGAACGCGATTTACGCCACAGAAGCGTCAAGCCACACGCTCGGAATTTGAGTATCTTTTGCGACCCAAAACCGGCGGCATTGCTTACACTTTAGCTTCTATGGGGGAGCTGTTTGATAACATTATTGATGTCACTGTAGCTTACCCAGACAATACCGAGCAGCCGTTTAAATCAGCGCTGATGGGAAAAATGGAACGTATTGTGGTGAAAGTCAAAGTACTACCGATAGACGAGCAGGTCTCAGGGGATTACTTCAATGACAAACCTTTTAAACGTCAGTTCCAGCAATGGCTATCGGAATTATGGAAGCAGAAAGATATTGAGTTGCAGCAAATCCACAACAAATAAAAGAACACCGAGCCATCTAGCTCGGTGTTCTTTCAATTCTATCACTGGATTACTTTTTCAGTAGGAAGTTAACCAGTTCATAGTATTCATCCGTAGAGCGAATTTTACCTGCCTCTACTAGGTATTTGTTATTGACGATAACTGCAGGTACGCCTGATAGACCACTGTCTTTAAACTGCTTATCGAAGCGACGTAGCATTGAGTCTACGGCAAAGCCGTTGTATGCAGCATCAAACTTCTTAGCATCAACACCTTCATCAAGGAAGATTTGGCGAAGCTCAGCGTCGTTGCGTGGGGCTTGGTTTAAGTTGTGGATGCGGTTGAACATAACCGGCACCATTTTGTCTTCTACTTTCAGAGCTACCATGGTCGCATATGCCTTGCTCATTGGTTCACCCATGTTGCCACCCATAAATGATACGTGGTTTTTCTGGAACTTAGTGCCTTCAGGGATCTGTTTTTTCAGCTCGGCGATAATCGGTTCAAAGCTGAAGCAGTGTGGGCAGTAGAACGAGAAATACTCAGTGACTGTTGGGGTTGAAGTCGCTTTAGTATCAAGTACTTTGTAATAGTCACCTTCAGTAAACTGAGCGGCATTCGCTGCTAGGCTGACAAATAGCGTTGCGAATAGTGCGATGATTTTTTTCATTATAATCTCCATGTAAAGACTATCCGGAGGATAGAGGCTTAACCTTTTGTTTTATGCGTGCGTAGTGTGTCACCACTGCGGCTGGAATGAAAGTGGCTTTTCATTAATTGCGGCAATCTGCTCTTTAAATCCAAGTACTTGCCCCTCCCAATATTTACCATCTGCAAACCAAGGAAAAGCTTGTGGGAAAGCAGGATCGTTCCAGCGTTTTGCTAACCAAGCCATGTAATGCACCATACGTAGACCGCGTAAAGGCTCAATAAGTTTCAATTGTTCGCTGGGTAATGAGTAAAACTCTTGATACCCCTCTAGTAAGATGTCTAATTGCATCAATTTATCGGCTCGATCACCATTCAGTAGCATCCATAAATCTTGGATAGCAGGACCATTTCTGGCGTCATCTAAATCGACGAACATGGGACCATCGCGCCATAGTATATTACCTGGGTGGCAATCACCATGCAGGCGAATATTGTCGGCAGGTTGCCAATGCTGCTCGATATTTTCAATCAAAATATCGAGGTCATTGAAGAAGGCGTTTTCCAGATGAGAAGGAATAAAGCTTGAAGATTGCAACAACTTGCGAGGCTGATACAGGTACTCATCAAAACCTATCGTAGGACGGTGTTGAAACGGTTGATTGGCACCGATGCGGTGAATACGACCCATGTAACGCCCCACCCATTCCAATTGCTCTAGGTTATCCACTTCAAATTGGCGACCACCGACACTGGGAAATAGGGTGAAGTAGTAGCCTTGATATTGGTGGATAGTTTGCCCATTGATCTCTAAAGGAGCACAAACCGGAACTTCGAACTCAGCTAACTCTTTAGTGAAGTCATGCTCTTCTTGTATTTGCGCTAGATCCCAGCGCTGTGGACGATAAAACTTCACCACGAGACGCTGCTTGTCTTCATCCACAAACTGATAGACCCGGTTCTCATAACTATTGAGGGCAAGCATACCGGACTCTGCTCTGACGCCAATGCTTTCTAAGGCGTACCACATAAAGTCCGGGGTTAGAGCGTCAAAATTAAACGCGAGGTCTGTAGTCATATAATAAAAAGGCTTATTACTAAGCCTTTTCCTATTGCTGGAAGGTTGAACTCGAATACTAGAGTTGATTGATGAAGCGGCTCTCTACTTGTATCGAGAAATCTTGATTGTCGTCTAGTATAAACTGAATTGTTACTATCGGAGAACTGAGTTGATCGGGATTCACTCCGAGACTGATCGGCACATTGAACACCTCCCCAGGTTTGACGCTTATCGACTGCCTACCATACCAAGTGACATCCTCGATTCCTTGTACGCTAAGATCATAGGTTTGTATTTGTTGCGTCTTATTGATCACTTTCAGTGTGTAAGTGTTTTCAACCAGACCTTGAGTGTTGATCTTAAACAACTGATTGCGATCCCTAAGCACACTAAGACCAGCTGGGTCGACGGCTGAAATTTGAGCAAAGAATAGCCCAATAATAATCAGTAAAACCGTACCATAACCTAGCAGTTTGGGGCGCATGACTTTAGTTTGTTTCCCTGAGAGACGATGCTCAGTGGTATAGCTAATCAGATTAGCTTCATAGCCCATGCGCTGCATGGTGTTGTTACAGGCATCAATACAGGCACCGCAGTTGATACATTCGTACTGCAAGCCGTCACGGATATCGATACCGGTCGGACAAACCTGAACGCAGAGATCGCAATCAATGCAGTCTCCCAACCCAAGTTGTTTTGGATCCGCTTTTCTTGCTCTTGGGCCTCTTGTTTCGCCACGTTCACTATTGTATCCGACAATAAACGTGTCTTTGTCGAACATGGCGGATTGGAAGCGTGCATAAGGGCACATATGAACGCAGACGATCGACCTCATCCAACCCGCATTTCCATAAGTGCATGCAGCAAAAAACAGCACCCAGAATGCTGGCCAGAATGAAAGATTGAAGGTGATAAACTGGGGAACCAATTCGTTGATAGACACGAAGTAGCCAACAAAGGTTAAGCCTGTTATGACTGCAATGCTTATCCATGCTAGGTGCTTGAGGGCTTTTCGCGTTAACAGATGGAGGGTTTTGGGCAATTGGTCTTGTTTACGACGTTTATTGGCACTGCCTTCCAGCTTTTCTTCAAACCAGATATACATAAAGGTCCAAACCGTTTGCGGGCAGAGGTAGCCACACCAAACTCGACCAAGAAAGGTTGTGATAAAGAACAGACCAAATGCTGCCACCACAAACAGCAGAGCAAGCAGAGTGAGATCTTGCGGGTAGAGTGTTGTGCCAAAGAAGTTAAATTGCTGGTGACCGATATCGATCAAGATGGCTTGTCTGTCTCCGTAGCGGATCCAAGGACCAATGCCGAATAACAGCAGTAACAACCAACCACCATATCGTCGCAGTTTCTGAAATTGCCCCTGACTTTCCCTGACGTAGATGCGATTGCTCGGATTGAATCTATCTTTACTGGTTTTTTGTGTCTTAGGATTAAAGGTCTTAGGCGTGACATCTTTGACGTCAATTTTATCCTGACTCATTTAGTACAGTCCTTTTAAGTCAATGGGTATGTTAGTCATACTCTCGTTTTTGACATTGCTTTTCGGTGCGCATTGTTGCTTTGGTGAGGTTGAGTTATTCACCCACTTAATGACGCATAGTAACGGACAGTATATCTTCGATAACAATTATTTTTCTTTAGCGCTATCAACCTTTAACAATAAAAAATCATAACGTATGGTCTGAATATAAAAAAACGACTCATTGTTGAGTCGTTTTGTTGCCTGTTCATAAACAGGATCAATTATTTAAGTATGCCGCGTGCTTTTAGCAGTGCTGTTTTGAAGTCGTCTTCTTGGTCTTTAGCTAAACCTGGAATCATCTCTTCTTGACCGCTGTTACGCATTTTAAGGTGATAGATAAGGACATCATCCGTCAGATCTTCCAAAGCGCCTTCGTAGCCCGCCTCTTTAGCGAGCTTAACGATAAATTGCAGCAAGTTGAGATCGGAATCCTTTTGCCATTCTGGGTGTATCAACTCAATGAGTTCGTTGACTCGGTGACATTTCATGACTTTCTCCACATTTTTTATAATGATTTTGAGAGTAAAGCTAACAGAGTTCCAAGTCAGAGCCAATATGCAGAGAGAAAAAAGCGCAGTGAAGACTGCGCTTTTGATTAGGCGACTCGTACAATCTGTGTTGTTACAGGAGCCAGAGCGGCTTCTTTCTCAACCAGAGAGATTGGAGTTGCTGTTTTTTTTGCAACGAAAGCAGCAGCAAAGCCGCTGCGACGTCGCATCGCACTGCGATTAGTGTGCGAAAACCTGACAGTCGTTGGGCGCATTTTTGTTACCTAACAAGTCAGGCAATTCCATTGCCAAGCTAATGGCCTGTATTAGTTATAAAACACTGGATACCAATGCGTTATTTTGCTGGCGCTTGCCGATCCTAATAACTAAACAGGAGAGTGGGTGAATGATCACACCGTGCAAAAGGATAGCATTAAGCCTTACGATATTCGATAGATCGAGTCAAAATATCGATTATTTTTTGTTCAGCACTTGTTAGTTGCCAAGCGATTGTTTAAAAAGAGACAGTGTCGTTGATGATTGTGAGGTGGTTATGTCTTTTTTCAAGAAAACCTTAGCGAGTTTTGGCATCGGATCTGCCCGTGTCGACTCTGTGATCCACCAGGAATTTGTTTATCCAGGCGATCAGTTGAAAGTGACGATCCACGTTTACGGTGGTAACACGTCTCAGGAGGTTGATAACATCAATGTGAGTCTGTGTTGTCGTTATATTGCCGAGGTGGCTCGAAACCAGAATGAACATAATGACAACGATCCTGGAGTGACCAAAAAGCGCGTTGCGAAAACCCATCAACTTCAATCGTGGTCATTACCTTATGCTTTTACCATTGAGCCTGGGCAAACCCGTGACTTTGAAGCCACATTGGAGGTTCCATGGAATACACCCGTTACCATTGGTGACTCTAAAGTTTGGCTAGAAACAGGCTTAGATATTGCGTTAGCGGTAGACCCTTCTGATAAAGATATTTTAACCGTGAGACCCGATCCATTGCTTGATGGCATATTTAGTTCGCTTGAGGCGCAAGGGTTAAGGATCCGCCAAGTAGAGTGTGAGGCGGCAAAAGGCTTTGAAATGCCCTTTGTGCAAGAGTTTGAGTTTGTTCCGACCACAGGACCCTATCATGGTCGCTGGCGTGAGTTAGAAATGGTGGCTTATCGAACACCGGAGCAATTGCAACTCTGGTTTGAAGTGGATAGAAACAAACAAGGCGTCACAGGAATGCTTTCCAGTTTGATTGGTCTCGGTCAACTTAAGCGAGAACTCACTTTAGCGAGTCATTTATCTGGAGAAGAAGCCGGGCAGCAAGTTCTGGAGTATTTAGAGCAAACAACCTAATTTCAGCTAACAGCTGTTAGCTGAATATGTCATACTGTTGCTATCAATTTGGGGAGCGACGAGTATGACATCACCACATAAGCCGGCTTACAGTCAAAAAGAGGAGCTTGCGAACGCCTTATCTCATGGACTTGGCGTGCTACTCTCAGTATTGGGTCTAATCCTATTATTGCAAAAGTCTTTGTTTGCAGGGGCTGATCCATTAACCATCACCAGCATGGCGCTGTATGGTTCAAGTATGATCATACTGTTTCTGGCGTCGACTCTGTATCACTCTGTTCCCAACCCCAGCAGCAAGCGCTGGCTGAAAACCTTCGACCACTGTGCCATTTACCTGTTGATTGCAGGAAGCTATACGCCATTTATGCTGGTGAGTTTGCGAACGCCTTTGGCAGTTGGTGTGATGGTGATGATCTGGACATTGGCGCTGATTGGTATCGTGATGAAGCTATTTTTTGTTTATCGCTTTAAACGAGCGTCTTTGATTACCTACTTGGTGATGGGATGGCTGTCTGTGATTGTGGTTTATCAACTGGCTAAGCATGTTGAAACTAATGGGTTGATATTGTTAGCGCTTGGCGGGGCGATTTATACCTTAGGCGTGGTGTTCTATGCCAATAAACGTATTCCGTTTAATCATGCTATTTGGCACGTATTTGTATTGTTAGGCGCGGCTTGTCATTACTTAGCTATCTACTGGTATGTAGAGCCGATATAAAGGCATTTATCGACGCCAAAAAGCAGGGAAAAAGAGCACAAATAGCGTCAATATTTCTAATCTCCCCATTAGCATACCCAAGCTCAACACCCACTTTGCCGCATCGGGAAGCGGCGCAAAGTTACCTGTAGGACCAATGATGTTACCCATACCCGGACCGACGTTGGCAACAGCGGTAATGGCTCCTGAGATACTTGTGACCGTGTCCAAGCCCATCGCACTTAAAGCACCCGCGATAAACAATATCGTGACAAAGAACATCAATCCAAAGGCGACCACTGAACGGACAATATCGTCGTTAACAGTACGATTATTGTATTTCTGGACAAAAACACCTGATGGATGAATCAGCTTCATCATCTGTTTTTGCAGTAGCGTTATCGCTATTTGGAAGCGGAAGATTTTAATCCCTCCCGAGGTTGAACCGGAGCAGGCACCCATCATCATCATAAAGGCGAAGACGACAGAGGGCAGTGAGCCCCATGCGGTAAAATCTTCTAAGCCGAAACCTGTGGTGGTGGTCACCGAAACAATGTTAAACATTGCCACACGTAACGCGTCACTGAGCAAATAACCGTCTTTCTCATACAGCCAAAATGCCACAACTAAGCTAGAGACAATAAATAGATAAAAGAATCCTCTTACCTGTGAGTCTTTGAGCATGAGCGAAGGGCTACGTTTAGTGAGCGCAGAGACAAACAGTAAGAATGGTAATCCCCCTAAGAACATGAATAGCGTGCCGACCCAGTGTGCGCCATTGGAAAATTTGTTCATCGAGGCATCGGAGGTGGAGTAGCCGCCGGTTGATAGCGTGGTAAAGGCATGATTGATGGCATCAAATAGGCTCATTCCAGTGGCTAAGTAAGCCAATAGACACAGACCTGTCAGCACCAAATAAACAATCATGATATTTTTAGCGACGGTTTTTGCTTTTGGGCTGCTTTTATCAGACCAGTCAGAAGACTCGGTTTGGAAGAGGCGCATACCACCCACGTTAAGCATCGGCAAAATAGCGACCGCCATAACGATAAAGCCAATACCTCCCAGCCATTGCAAGATAGAGCGCCATAGCAGAATGCTCGGTGCCATATTATCCAGACCACTCAGCACGGTTGACCCCGTGGTGGTGATGCCTGACATAGTCTCAAAGTAGGCATCGGTGAAGCTGATATGATTGATAAATACGAAGGGCAGTGCTGCGAAAGCACTGGCAATAATCCAAACCAGGTTGGTGATCAGAAACATATCACGCACACTTAAGGTAAAGTGGCGAGTCCTGCCAAGAGAGAGAAACAAGAAAGCAGCAATATGGGTGATGATAACGGCCAAGCCAAACTCGAGGAAGCCGTTAGTACCAGAGAAAAATGCGACCAGTGTGGGGACATACATAAACAGGGCAAGCTTAGAGAGAACTAACCCCAATACGAATGACACAGGACGTGTATTAACCATTTCTTATTGCCTATAGGAAGAACACACTTGGTTGGAATAGGGTTTCTACATCTGGGACATATTTCTTGTCAACCAAGAACATCACCACGTGATCATCTTGCTCAATGACAGTCCGATCATGCGCGATTAACACTTCCTCACCACGCACAATGGCACCGATAGTGGTACCTGGTGGCAATTTGATATCGCCGATGGTGCGACCTACGACTTTTGAGGTGTTTTCGTCGCCATGAGCGATGGCCTCGATAGCCTCTGCCGCTCCACGTCGTAGCGATGATACGTTAACGATGTCCGCACGACGCACATGGGTAAGGAGGGCTGAAATGGTGGCTTGTTGTGGGGATATGGCGACATCAATGGCACCGCCTTGAACCAAGTCGACGTAGGCTCCACGTTGAATCAACACCATCACTTTCTTTGCTCCCATCTTTTTGGCGAGCATGGCAGACATGATGTTGGTTTCATCTTCGTTAGTTAGGGCGATAAAGACATCAACTTGGTCTATGTTCTCTTCGTTGAGCAACTCTTGGTCCGCTGCATCACCACAGAAGACGATGGTGTTTTCTAGCTCTTCAGACAGCTTTTCTGCTCTTGGGTAACTGCGCTCAATCAGTTTAACGCTGTAGTTTTGCTCCAGACGCTTAGCCAAGCTTGCCCCAATGTTGCCACCGCCGACAATCATGATGCGACGATAGGGTTTCTCTAAGCGTTGTAACTCACTCATAACAGAGCGGATATGGTTACTCGCCGCAACAAAGAACACCTCATCATCGGCTTCAATAATGGTTGAACCTTGAGGTCGAATAGGACGTCCTTGACGGAATATAGCGGCGACACGCGTGTCGATATGAGGCATATGCTCACGTAAGGTTGAGAGTGCGTTACCAACGAGTGGCCCGCCATAGTACGCTTTCACCGCCACTAAGCTGACTTTTTCGTCGGCAAAACTGACGACTTGCAGAGCGCCCGGATATTGAATAAGGCGCTCGGTATAGCTGGTGACTAACTCTTCTGGAGCTATAAGGTGGTCAACCGGAATCGCCCCTGAATTGAACAAGGTTTCTTTTTCAATCAAATATTCTCGAGAGCGAATTCGAGCAACACGATTCGGGGTATTGAATAGTGAGAACGCCACTTGGCAGGCTGCCATATTGGTTTCATCACGGTTGGTCACGGCAACCAGCATATCAGCATCTTGTGCGCCAGCTTCACGGAGTACGTCGGGGTGAGAAGCATGACCGTTGACCACTCTTAGATCGTATTTATCTTGAAGATCTCGTAATCGGTCGCCGTTGGTATCAACAATGGTGATGTCGTTATTCTCACCTACCAAGTTTTCAGCTAACGTGCCGCCAACTTGACCTGCACCTAGAATGATAATCTTCATAATTTTGTGGCTCTTCTATCCGACGTTTATTGGTCCGAGTCTTGATTCGCTGGTTTAACTTAATGACTATACTACGCTTTTTTTAGTACCGCATAGTAGAATCCATCCATGTCGTTTTCTCCCGGTAGGATTTGTCGTCCCGGGTTGTCGACTTCAGAGCCGATCAGGGTGGCGTTGTCGGTACGCTGCAGAAACGCAATGACTTGTTCACGGTTTTCTTGAGGAGTGATAGAACAGGTCGCATAAACCAATGTGCCACCAGACTTTAACTGTTGCCACATCGCATCCATGATCTCTTTTTGTAACTCGGCAAGCGCGGCAATGTCTTCGCCACGACGCAGCCATTTAATATCAGGGTGACGACGGATGACACCAGTTGCCGAACATGGTGCATCCAAAAGAATGCGGTCAAACTGTTCTCCTTGCCACCAATCCTCAGGATATCGAGCATCGCCACAGATGACTTCAGCTTTTAGATTGAGGCGCTGTAGGTTGTCATGCACTCGCTTGAGCCGATTTGCGTCGCTATCAATCGCCACCACTTGGCTCTGTTGAGTGCGCTCAAGTATGTGAGCGGTTTTCCCCCCCGGAGCCGCACAACAATCCAAGATCAACTCACCCTCTTGTGGTGTTAAGTAGTTAATCGAAAGCTGTGCCGCGGCATCTTGAACGGATACCCAACCTTGTTCAAATCCTGGCAAGTTAGTGACGTCACATGGCGTGGTAAGCTTTAGTGCGTCTTGGGCTTCGGGATGTAAAGTGGACTCGATCTCTGCCTTGTCGAGTAGCGCCTTATAATCATCACGAGTTAAGTGGCGAGTATTGACACGCAGCCACATCGGGGCTTTGGTGTTGTTTGCTTCGACAATCTGTTCCCATTGTTGTGGGTAAGCCTGTTGCAGCAGCTTTAATAGCCAGCCCGGGTGCCCGTACTTACCAGCATTATGGCTTATTGATTGCTGATCCAATTCATCTTGATTGCGCTGATAGTTACGCAACACGGCGTTAATCAGCCCTCGAAGTCTTGGACCCTTTAATTCTTTGGTCGCTTCCACGGTCTCACCCACCGCAGCATGAGCAGGTATACGCATGTAGCCAATTTGATAGATGCCGACCAGGATAAGATGGTGAAAGACTCTTTGTTTGCCTTTTAGCGGCTTATCCATCAACTCAGAAGCCACAGATTCAAGCCTAGGAAGAATGCGCAACGCCCCAAAACAGATCTCTTGCAGTAGGGCTTGGTCTCGTGGTTTGACTTGTTGCTGACCTAGTGGAAGAGCCGTGGAAAGTGATTGACCTTTATCAACGACTTGAAAAAGGATATTGGCAGCGACAGCGCGAACATTCATGTTGTATACCTAGAATTTGATTGAGATAAATTAAAGCAGGGCCATTCTAGGCCCCGACTTGGTATGGTTTTGTGATTTAGCTTAAGGTTGAGCCAACTTTAAACCAATCGGCTTTTGAGTTAAGAACATCGCTCACCGCCATTGCTTTTTTACCCGGCACTTGGATCTGTTCCAACACAAGGGTGTCTTTACCCGTAGCGACATAAATACCCGTCTTATCAGCTTTCACAATCGTTCCAGCAGGCGCTTCATCGGTTTGTGCTTCAACGCGAGCTTGCCACACCTTGATATTGTTTTCTTCTACGCTGAAATAACTTATTGGCCATGGGTTAAAGGCTCGGACGCAGCGTTCGATAAAGTTAGCCTCTAACGTCCAGTCTATCTTGGTTTCGTCTTTGCTCAGTTTATGTGCGTAGGTGGCCAACTCATTCTGCTGTTTTTCTGGCGTGATATTTCCGCTGGCAATGTCTGCTAGGCACTCAACAAGTGCTGTTGGTCCAAGTTCCGCAAGCTTGTTATACATGGTTGCGCTGGTATCGGTTGCTGCAATTGGCAGTGTGGCGATAGACAGCATATCGCCAGTATCTAGACCGATATCCATTTGCATAATAGTGACACCGGTTTCGTGGTCGCCATTCCAGATAGAGCGTTGAATCGGAGCGGCACCGCGCCATTTTGGCAAGATAGAACCGTGGACGTTGATACAGCCTAATCGAGGTGTATCTAGTACTGCTTGTGGTAGCAATAATCCATAAGCCACAACGACCATAATATCTGCATTCAGAGCCTGAAGTTCTTGTTTGGCTTGGTCTGATTTGAAGTTTTCCGGTTGGTAGACAGCAATGTCATGTTCTAGGGCGATATTTTTCACCGGACTGGCGGTTAGCTTTTTGCCACGACCGGCAGGACGATCGGGTTGGGTGTAAACAGCGATAACCTCATGCTCCGAAGACAATAACGCCGCCAAGTGACGGGCGGCGAAGTCTGGAGTACCGGCAAACACAATGCGTAATGATTGGCTCACGGAAACCTCACTTAGTTGTTAGTTTTGCTTGGCGTTGAAGCGTTGGATTTTTTCTAATTTATCTTTGATGCGCTTGCGTTTTAGCGGTGAAAGATAATCAACAAACAGCTTGCCTTCAAGGTGATCAAGTTCGTGTTGGACACAGATAGCCAGAAGGTCATCTGCATCAAAAGTGAACTCTTCGCCTTCACGGTTAATGGCTTTGACGGTGACTTCCGCAGCGCGTTGCACTAATGCTCTCGCACCAGGAACAGATAGGCAGCCTTCTTCGATACCATCTTCACCACGCTTGTCGATGATTTCTGGATTGATAAGTACCATTGGCTCATCTCGGTTATCAGAAATATCAATCACAACAATACGTTGATGAACATCAACTTGGGTTGCAGCAAGACCAATCCCTTCTTCGTCATACATGGTTTCAATCATGTCATCGACAATTTTTTGGATTTCAGGTGTGACTTCTTCAACCGGTTTAGCGACGGTTCTTAGACGCTCATCCGGGAAGGTTAATACTTGTAATACAGACATAGACACTCAAAACATTGAAGTGTGCCGAATAGGCACGGGCATTATTGGTTCAATTCTAGACATTTTCGCACGCAAATGACAGCATCCCATGATACAAAGCGTGCGATTTCATCAACAATACCGGGTTTGTGTGCAATGTGTCGCCATCAATCACGTCGATGATGGCGAAAGTGAAATGGTCACTCGCTGGATGGAACGTCGCACTGAGAGAATTTGAGTTAATCCCAAACGAAACCTTGTGAGGCAAATATGGAAGAGAAAGAACTGATCGCTTGGTTGACTCTTTCACTCTGTCCCAGAATAGGTCCAGTGACTTTTCAGAAGATTCTTGAAGTTGATACGCCAGAGCAATTTTTAAGCTACTCTCGCGACGAGTTGTCGCAGTTGGGACTGACGGAAAAACAACTGCATTTTATTTTTCAACAGTCACATCCCTCGGTGGACGCTTGCTTGGAATGGAGGCAAAAAGGCAACAATAGCATTTTGTTAGCGTCGAGTGATGACTATCCAGATATATTGCGTCAAACCAAAGGGTATCCTCCGATACTTTTTGCCACAGGTAAGGTCGCGATCCTCAATGAGCCGCAAATTGCTATCGTTGGTAGCCGCAATGCGCAACCTCAAAGTCTAGAACTCGCCAAACATTATGCCGCAAGTTTTTGTCAGCAAGGATATGTAGTGACCAGCGGTTTAGCTCTGGGCGTCGATGGTTATGCTCATCATGGTGCGCTTGAGTCTGGAGGCAAAACTATAGCGGTTCTCGGAGCTGGGATAGAAAAACTCTACCCCAGAAGGCATCGTCATCTTGCCAATCGCATTATTGATGATGGCGTTTTGGTGTCTGAACATGCTCCTTTTATATCGCCGAGGGCGGAATACTTTCCAAGACGTAACCGTATTATCAGTGGGTTATCGATAGCCACACTGGTGGTAGAGGCAGCAGAAAAGAGTGGTTCTCTTATTACGGCAAAGCTAGCCGCAGAGCAGGGGCGAGAAGTGTTTGCGATTCCTGGCTCTGTTTTTCATCCTTTTCATACAGGCTGTCACCAGTTGATTAAGCTCGGTGCTGGTCTGGTAGAATCACCAGAAGATGTGCTATCAGCAATACAAATAACTCAATGTTGTAGAAAAAACAGGCAGAACCCACCTGAAAAAGCGGTTATTGAAAAACAGCAATTGCCATTTCCTGAACTGTTGGCTAACGTAGGACTAGAAGCAACACCTATTGATTTATTGGCGCAGAAGACCCATATACCCGTACAAGAGGTCATGCAACAGATGTTAGAACTGGAGTTGCTTGGTCACGTTGTTTCAGTAACGGGCGGTTATATTCTTAAGGGGAGAGGCTAGCTATGATGATGGACATTCTGATGTACTTGTTTGAAACCTACATCCATAGCGATGCAGATCTACAAGTTGATCAAGAGGAGTTAGAAGATGAACTTCTCCGTGCAGGGTTTAAGCAAAAGGACATCTACAAAGCGTTAGAGTGGCTGGAAGATCTCGCTGAACTGCAAAATACAGATAATCGCTCTGCGATTACCACCAGTGCGTCAACATCGACACGAATCTACACCAGTAAAGAACTGTTGCGCCTTGATATTGAGAGTCGCGGTCTACTCATGTTCCTTGAGCAAGTCGGCGTCTTGACGACAGAAACGCGTGAGATGGTTATTGACCGCGTGATGGGTTTAGAAACCAATGAGTTTGAGCTAGATGATCTTAAATGGATTATCTTGATGGTTCTGTTCAATGTTCCGGGTAATGAAAATGCCTACACGCTTATGGAAGAGCTGATCTACACTGCAGAGCGTGGTGTTGTTCACTAGCCATAGATACGATGAAGCATGAATAATAAAATTGATTCACAGCTGTTTTCCGCCCATGAACACGCTTTAGATAATGAGACTTGCCCGCAGTGTCATCATGGTGTGCTGCGCCTAAAGAATGGCAAACACGGTCCGTTTCTAGGCTGTAGTGACTACCCAGGCTGTAGCTATATCAAACCGCTGCACCAAAACGATGGACACATAGTCAAAGAGTTAGGACTGCCTTGTCCTGAATGCCAATCGGAACTGGTATTACGACAAGGGCGCTATGGTATGTTTATTGGTTGTAGTGATTATCCCAACTGCCACTTTATTCAATCTCCTAACCAATTGAATTCGCAGGAAGCAACGACTCAGGATGCTGTTGAATGCCCTGAATGTAACAAAGGTCAGCTCAAAGAGCGCAAGTCTCGCTTTGGAAAAACGTTTTATGCCTGCGACCAATATCCTAAATGTAAGTATGCGGTCAATCAGCAACCTCATAAAGGACCTTGCCAATATTGCGGCTTTGGCGTGTTGCTAGAAAAGAAAAAGGCAACGGGCACCGTACTGGAATGTGCCTCAAGACAGTGCAATCAGGTTCAAGAGTCACCATAAATACCCAGATACTAAAAAGGCTCACAGTGTTGTGAGCCTTTTTACTTAAAGGGAGTGTTTACTTAAATGGAGTGTTAAAGTGCTTGAGCTGCTGGCTTTAAAGCTGGGAATGCCTCTTCATCCAACAAATCTGCCAATTTCAGCAGTTGCAGTTTCAGTTCTGCACGGTTTGCCGCAGACACGTTGATATGACCCATCTTACGTCCAGCGCGTTTCTCTTTGCCATACCAATGAACATGACAACCAGCCAGTTGATGAACCTGCATTGGAACTTGGTCTTGACCAAGGATATTGACCATAGACGTGGCACGAACCGCTTCGGTTGTACCCAGTGGCATGTCACAGACCGCTCGCAGATGGTTTTCGAATTGGCAAGTGTCCGCCCCTTGCTGAGTCCAGTGACCGGAGTTATGTACTCGAGGGGCAATCTCATTCACCAATAGCTGACCATTCACATCAAAGAACTCTAGAGCTAAAACACCAACATAATCAAGGGACTCTGCTACCGCGGTAAACATTTGAGCGGCTTGTGCTTGGAGCTCTGGCTCATCAATGGCGGTAGAAAGCGTTAATACACCGTTAGTGTGGACGTTTTCCGCTAAAGGATAGATCGCGAGATCACCTTGACGATTTCTGGCACCAACAAGAGAGACTTCTCTTTGGAAAGGGACAAACTCTTCTGCAACAATCGCTTGGTTGTTAGATTCGGCAATGCATTGTGCCATTTCTTCCCAAATCGTATCGACTTGATCAACAGACTTAAGTCGCCATTGACCTTTGCCGTCATAACCGCCTAAAGCGCTTTTTAGCACCATCGGGATGCCAACAGACTCAATAGCGGCTTGGAAGTCTTGCTTTGAGTTGATCACCGCATAGTTGGCGTTTTTAACCTCAGCGTTATCAAGTAACTGCTTTTCGATACGACGATCGCCGCCCGCTTTTATCGCATCAGTAGACGGGAGAAACTTGCCGCTCTTTTCACAGCTCTCCAATACATCATGAGGGATATGCTCAAACTCAGCAGTAATCACGTCCGCTTGTTCTATTGCATTGTCTAGCCCTTGACCGAGAACTTCGAGGGTCAGAGGGTGAACAATATTTTCACTGCGGACATCGAATGCTGAAATCTTAATATTGAGTGGCGCCCCAGCCAGCGACATCATGCGAGCCAACTGCCCAGCGCCTAGCACTAAAACATGCATCATGATTAGTCCTCTGATGGATCCGGATTAGCAAGAACAGTTTCGGTCTGTTGGCTACGGAAAGCTTCGACTTTCTCCATCACAGCATCATCATGCACACCGATGATTTGTGCTGCGAGAATCCCCGCATTCGCGGCACCCGCCTCACCAATAGCCAGTGTACCTACTGCAATACCTTTTGGCATTTGAACGATGGAAAGTAGCGAGTCCATACCTTTTAGTGCACGACTTTGCACGGGAACACCCAGAACAGGAACGCTAGTAAATGCTGCGGCCATACCCGGTAGGTGAGCCGCACCGCCAGCCCCGGCAATAATGACTTTGATGCCACGTTCTTTTGCTGATGTCGCATAATCTGCAAGCAATTGCGGTGTACGGTGCGCAGAAACAACCTTGGTTTCGTACTCAACACCAAACTGGTCTAGCATTTCTGCTGCAAGTTTCATTGTTGGCCAGTCTGATTTAGACCCCATAATAATACCGACTTTCATCCAAAGCTCCTTAAAAACGTGTGCAACTGGGACTATTTTGCGCGCATTATACGAGGATTTTTGCATTAGGAAAACGTTTGCGTGAACGGTTGGATAGTTTTTTCTGGATTATAATGTGACTTTTGAGCATAGTGCCTAGAAATGTGAACATAATGTATCAAAGTTAATAAAGGGTAATTTGGTGGCAAATATTCAACAGGCGGTAGACGCATTAACCTCAGGTGAAGTGATTGCTTATCCGACCGAGGGTGTATTTGGTGTGGGTTGCGACCCAGACAATATAGACGCAATCCAAAAACTATTGGCGGTCAAAGAGCGGCCCGTAGAAAAGGGACTGATCTTGATTGCCGACAGCTATCAGCAACTTCGTCCCTACATTGATGAAAGCCAACTTACCCATCAACAATTAGAACAAGTTCAACAGACCTGGCCGGGTCCCTTTACTTGGATTATGCCAGCCAGCGACAAAGTGTCTCCATGGCTAAGCGGTGCTTTCGATACCATTGCTGTCCGAGTCACGGATCACCCGCTAGTTCGAGAGTTATGCCTTGAGTTTGGAAAGCCAGTCACTTCCACTAGTGCCAATCTTTCTGGCATGCCGTCGTGCATGAACACGCAACAAGTGACTGAGCAATTAGGGGATCGCCTAGCCTGTATCTTGAAAGGAGAAACCGGTGGACGAGACAAACCCAGCGAAATTAGAGACGCCAGAACACAAGCTATATTACGCCAAGGATAGATCGCAAATGGAAACAGTAGATAAACATCGAGTCAAAGCTTTTCTGATGGCGTTGCAAGATACGATTTGTCAAAAGCTCACCACTCTTGATGGTGAGGCAGAGTTTCAACAAGACGAATGGCAAAGAGAGCAGGGTGGTGGCGGTCGCAGTCGTGTGCTTAAAAGTGGTCGAGTGTTCGAGCAAGCCGGTGTTAACTTTTCTCATGTATTTGGCACAAAAATGCCAGCTTCTGCCACGGCACATCGCCCCGAGTTAGCAGGTCGTCGTTTTGAGGCAATGGGCGTCTCCCTCGTCGTTCACCCCAATAACCCCTATGTTCCAACTTCACACGCCAACGTGCGCTTCTTTATTGCCGAAAAAGAGGGTGAAGCGCCTATCTGGTGGTTTGGCGGTGGTTTTGACCTCACACCTTTCTATCCATTTGAAGAAGACTGCCAACATTGGCACCAAGTCGCTAAGCAGATTTGCCAGCCTTTTGGTGACGAGGTATATAACCAACATAAAGCATGGTGTGATAAATATTTCTTTTTACCTCATCGTAACGAGACCCGAGGTGTCGGTGGACTATTCTTCGATGATCTCAACGAGTGGGGGTTCGAGCGTAGTTTTGAATATATACAAGCAGTCGGTAAAGGGTACTTAACGGCTTATTCTCCCATCGTAGAGGCGAGAGCCGAAACGCCATTTGGTGAACATGAGCGCCAATTTCAACTCTATCGCCGCGGTCGTTATGTTGAGTTCAACCTGGTCTACGACAGAGGAACACTCTTTGGGCTGCAAAGTGGGGGTCGCACTGAATCTATCCTGATGTCGATGCCACCTTTAGTACGCTGGGAATACAGTTATGAACCGAAAGCGGGTTCTCCAGAGGCGAAACTCTACTCTGATTACTTAAAACCAAGAGATTGGTGACTTGGCGAAGTGGAAGTGAAGTGATAGTGTTTTGCTATTCAGTTTGGCTTTTCGGTAATCAAGGACATGAACCATCTCGATCAGTATGTAGTATTTGGCAACCCTATTTCTCAAAGTAAGTCACCTTTTATCCATACACTGTTTGCTCGACAAACGGCACAGCAACTTCATTATGGTAAGTTAGAACCTGAAGCGGATGGTTTTATCCAAGCAGTAAGTGATTTTTTTGCCAATGGCGGTAAAGGTTGTAATGTCACCGCACCGTTTAAAGAGCAAGCTTGTCAATTTGCCGACCGTCTTACAGACAGAGCTAAACTTGCTGGTGCAGTTAATACACTAAAGAAGCTAGATGATGGTGAGATCTTGGGTGACAACACCGATGGTGAAGGGTTAGTCCAAGATTTACTTCAGCACCAAGCGCATATAGAGCAAGCGAACATCTTGATTATTGGCGCCGGTGGTGCTGCTCGTGGGGTGATGAAATCATTGCTCGATCAAAAACCGAACTCAGTGACCATCACCAACCGTACCTTTGAAAAAGCCCAGCAACTTGCCAAGATGTTTGAGAGCTACGGCAACGTTCATGCACGACCGATGGATTCGATAGATAGCCACTACGATATCGTGATTAATTCCACTTCGGCTAGCCTCTATAAACAACTACCTGAGATCAGTGCTGCTATCTTTGGTCAGCACACGGTGAGCTATGATATGGCCTATGGGCAAGGTTTAACGACATTTAATCAGTGGGCAAAAGAGTCCGGTGCGGCATTTGCTTACGATGGTCTTGGAATGTTGGTTGGTCAAGCCGCAGAGAGCTTTACGGTTTGGCGAGGGTTAAGACCGGGCACACGACAGATCCTGCGTGAATTGAGAAAAAACTTAGAAGGACAATAGTGTGAATCAAGCAATTTTGTTCTCTCCGCAAGCGAGCTGGAACAATGAAAGAGAGATGGTGGAATTTCATGCCCAGCAATCGGGAATGTTGATTGAGTGTTTTATCTCGATTAATAAGCTCAAGCAACTTTCATCCGAGCCAGTCATTAATGAAGATAGCGCAGTGGTTGTGTTTGAGTCGTTAAGGTTTGATATAGAAGAGTTGGCTGAAGAACTTATCGAAGATGAGGAATTCAGCCAGGATGGTAAGGTGATTATCGATTAACGCACCACTTCAACCTCTTCTATATAAGCTATTTTGTTTTCGACATAATTGCTGGCTGACTTGGTTAGAAATGCGCGCTCTGCTTCAGTAAGGGCGCGTTTTTGTTTTACAGGGCTGCCCACGTATAAATAGCCACTTTCTAGTTCTTTGTTAGGTGGTACTAAACTACCAGCACCGATCATCACATCACTTTCTATAACTACCCCATCTAAGACGATGGCTCCCATACCGACAAGAACGCGGTCTTTTATAGTACAGCCATGCAACATGACTTTATGACCAACAGTGACATCATTGCCAATAATAAGAGGATAGCCATTAGGGTTTGCTGCATTTTTGTGGGTGACATGAAGCACACTGTTATCTTGAATATTTGAGCGCTCGCCGATGGAGATACTATTGACGTCACCTCTAGCGGAAACAAAAGGCCAAATACTGGCGTCTTTACCGATAGAGACATCACCAACAATCACACTAGTCGGGTCGATATATACGGAATCATCAAATTTTGGTGTAATTCCTTTAAAGCTTCTAATACTCATCTTGGGTTACTCTCAATCATAAATAGCGAATTAGTCCTAGTTTGAAGCCTAATATAGCCAATTAACAGTCTGGGTTGTTGGTTTTTTCAGCATCTAAAAACAAAATTAAAAAAAACCTAAAAAAAGCCTTGCCAATGTGAGTTCGATCTCTATAATGCCCCCTCGCTGACACGGGAACGAGGCATTAAAACCTCTACCAAATCAGTGACAGGTCAACCTCCTAGAGGTTAGAGAAATTAAGTTGAAAAAAGTGGTTGACACAACAACTTATCTCGCTAAAATGGCCGTCCGTTTTGAGAGAAGCTCAAAACAAGCTCTTTAACAATATAAACCTATCAATCTGTGTGGGCACTCGTTGATGATAATCAAAAAGAGATACTTCGGTATCCACTTAGATTTCAATGAACTGAGTGACCAATCAAGTCGAAAGACTTGGCACAGTCAATTCATTATCATTCTGTTGGAATGGTAATAGCTTTAAAATGACTTCTTACTTTCGAGTAAGGACAGTTTTGAAGTCAGTATTCGTTGAGTCTCCCCTATTTATAGGGAATCAAAATCTTAAATTGAAGAGTTTGATCATGGCTCAGATTGAACGCTGGCGGCAGGCCTAACACATGCAAGTCGAGCGGAAACGAGTTATCTGATCCTTCGGGGAACGATAGCGGCGTCGAGCGGCGGACGGGTGAGTAATGCCTGGGAATATGCCTTGATGTGGGGGATAACCATTGGAAACGATGGCTAATACCGCATAATGCCTTCGGGCCAAAGAGGGGGATCTTCGGACCTCTCGCGTCAAGATTAGCCCAGGTGGGATTAGCTAGTTGGTGAGGTAATGGCTCACCAAGGCGACGATCCCTAGCTGGTCTGAGAGGATGATCAGCCACACTGGAACTGAGACACGGTCCAGACTCCTACGGGAGGCAGCAGTGGGGAATATTGCACAATGGGCGCAAGCCTGATGCAGCCATGCCGCGTGTGTGAAGAAGGCCTTCGGGTTGTAAAGCACTTTCAGTCGTGAGGAAGGGGTATACGTTAATAGCGTATGTCTTTGACGTTAGCGACAGAAGAAGCACCGGCTAACTCCGTGCCAGCAGCCGCGGTAATACGGAGGGTGCGAGCGTTAATCGGAATTACTGGGCGTAAAGCGCATGCAGGTGGTTCGTTAAGTCAGATGTGAAAGCCCGGGGCTCAACCTCGGAACTGCATTTGAAACTGGCGGACTAGAGTACTGTAGAGGGGGGTAGAATTTCAGGTGTAGCGGTGAAATGCGTAGAGATCTGAAGGAATACCGGTGGCGAAGGCGGCCCCCTGGACAGATACTGACACTCAGATGCGAAAGCGTGGGGAGCAAACAGGATTAGATACCCTGGTAGTCCACGCCGTAAACGATGTCTACTTGGAGGTTGTTCCCTTGAGGAGTGGCTTTCGGAGCTAACGCGTTAAGTAGACCGCCTGGGGAGTACGGTCGCAAGATTAAAACTCAAATGAATTGACGGGGGCCCGCACAAGCGGTGGAGCATGTGGTTTAATTCGATGCAACGCGAAGAACCTTACCTACTCTTGACATCCAGAGAAGCCAGCGGAGACGCAGGTGTGCCTTCGGGAACTCTGAGACAGGTGCTGCATGGCTGTCGTCAGCTCGTGTTGTGAAATGTTGGGTTAAGTCCCGCAACGAGCGCAACCCTTATCCTTGTTTGCCAGCACGTAATGGTGGGAACTCCAGGGAGACTGCCGGTGATAAACCGGAGGAAGGTGGGGACGACGTCAAGTCATCATGGCCCTTACGAGTAGGGCTACACACGTGCTACAATGGCGCATACAGAGGGCTGCCAACCAGCGATGGTGAGCGAATCCCAAAAAGTGCGTCGTAGTCCGGATTGGAGTCTGCAACTCGACTCCATGAAGTCGGAATCGCTAGTAATCGTAGATCAGAATGCTACGGTGAATACGTTCCCGGGCCTTGTACACACCGCCCGTCACACCATGGGAGTGGGCTGCAAAAGAAGTGGGTAGTTTAACCTTCGGGAGGACGCTCACCACTTTGTGGTTCATGACTGGGGTGAAGTCGTAACAAGGTAGCGCTAGGGGAACCTGGCGCTGGATCACCTCCTTAACGATAAGATTATTGCGATGAGTGTTCACACAGATTGATGGTTTATGTAGTTTAAGAGATGGAACACCCCCCAAGGTGTTCGCCTAAGTGTCCCGTTCGTCTAGAGGCCTAGGACACCGCCCTTTCACGGCGGTAACAGGGGTTCGACTCCCCTACGGGATACCATGGGTCGTTAGCTCAGTTGGTAGAGCAGTTGACTTTTAATCAATTGGTCGCAGGTTCGAATCCTGCACGACCCACCATTCTTACTAAGAATGACTTCTCAAGATTTGGGGCTATAGCTCAGCTGGGAGAGCGCCTGCCTTGCACGCAGGAGGTCAGCAGTTCGATCCTGCTTAGCTCCACCATTCTTGAATATTCCACGGAATAACTTTCGTGGGCGATTAGCTCAGTTGGGAGAGCACCTCCCTTACAAGGAGGGGGTCACTGGTTCGAGCCCGGTATCGCCCACCATCTTTAAGTGTTCTTATTCCTTTTAAATGGAAAGTAGAATCTTTAAAAATGGTTTCGAAAGAAACATTGCTCTTTAACAATTTGGAAAGCTGACGAATAACAACAATCCCCTTATCTTTAGATAAGCGTTGTTATTCAAATAAAAGTTCTCAAATCCTAGTGATTCTTTTCAATAAAGAATGATTAGGTACCAACACACATTCAAGTGTTCTTGGAAACAACATAACTTCGGTTGTGTTTGTTCACTTTTTGCTTCTGCTTTTTTATAAAAAGCGGAAATAAAGAGTTATTTGAGTCCGGCAAAATCAAAGCTATCTCGCTCATTCAAATAATGAGATAGCGACTTTGGTTGTTTAACGACAGCGCCAAGATTTCTTTAGAAACTCTTTGGGGTTGTATGGTTAAGTGACTAAGCGTACACGGTGGATGCCTTGGCAGTCAGAGGCGATGAAAGACGTAGTAACTTGCGATAAGCCCAGATTAGGTAGTAACAACCTGTGAGTCTGGGATGTCTGAATGGGGAAACCCACTAGCACAAGCTAGTATCATTAACTGAATACATAGGTTAATGAGGCGAACCGGGGGAACTGAAACATCTAAGTACCCCGAGGAAAAGAAATCAACCGAGATTCCGAAAGTAGCGGCGAGCGAAATTGGATTAGCCCTTAAGCTTTTAGCGCGTCAGGTGAAGAGTCTGGAAAGTCTCGCAATAAAGGGTGATAGCCCCGTAACCGACAACGTGCAATCAGTGAAAACGAGTAGGGCGGGACACGTGATATCCTGTCTGAATATGGGGGGACCATCCTCCAAGGCTAAATACTCCTGACTGACCGATAGTGAACCAGTACCGTGAGGGAAAGGCGAAAAGAACCCCTGTGAGGGGAGTGAAATAGAACCTGAAACCGTGTACGTACAAGCAGTAGGAGCCTCCTTTGTGGGGTGACTGCGTACCTTTTGTATAATGGGTCAGCGACTTATATTCAGTAGCAAGGTTAACCGAATAGGGGAGCCGTAGAGAAATCGAGTCTTAACTGGGCGTCGAGTTGCTGGATATAGACCCGAAACCAGGTGATCTAGCCATGGGCAGGTTGAAGGTTGAGTAACATCAACTGGAGGACCGAACCGACTAATGTTGAAAAATTAGCGGATGACTTGTGGCTAGGGGTGAAAGGCCAATCAAACCTGGAGATAGCTGGTTCTCCCCGAAAGCTATTTAGGTAGCGCCTCGGACGAATACTACTGGGGGTAGAGCACTGTTAAGGCTAGGGGGTCATCCCGACTTACCAACCCTTTGCAAACTCCGAATACCAGTAAGTACTATCCGGGAGACACACGGCGGGTGCTAACGTCCGTCGTGGAGAGGGAAACAACCCAGACCGCCAGCTAAGGTCCCAAAGTATAGCTAAGTGGGAAACGATGTGGGAAGGCTTAGACAGCTAGGATGTTGGCTTAGAAGCAGCCATCATTTAAAGAAAGCGTAATAGCTCACTAGTCGAGTCGGCCTGCGCGGAAGATGTAACGGGGCTAAGCTATACACCGAAGCTGCGGCAATAACTTTTTAAGTTATTGGGTAGGGGAGCGTTCTGTAAGCCGTTGAAGGTGAACTGTAAGGTTTGCTGGAGGTATCAGAAGTGCGAATGCTGACATGAGTAACGATAAAGGGGGTGAAAAACCTCCTCGCCGGAAGACCAAGGGTTCCTGTCCAACGTTAATCGGGGCAGGGTGAGTCGACTCCTAAGGCGAGGCCGAAAGGCGTAGTCGATGGGAAACGGGTTAATATTCCCGTACTTCTTACAATTGCGATGGGGGGACGGAGAAGGCTAGGTGGGCCTGGCGATGGTTGTCCAGGTTCAAGTGCGTAGGCTGAAGGTTTAGGTAAATCCGGACCTTCTTAAGGCTGAGACACGACGTCGAGCATCTACGGATGTGAAGTCATTGATGCCATGCTTCCAGGAAAAGCCTCTAAGCTTCAGATTGTAAGGAATCGTACCCCAAACCGACACAGGTGGTCGGGTAGAGAATACCAAGGCGCTTGAGAGAACTCGGGTGAAGGAACTAGGCAAAATGGTACCGTAACTTCGGGAGAAGGTACGCTCTTAGCGGTGAAGTCCCTAGCGGATGGAGCGGCCGAGAGTCGCAGATACCAGGTGGCTGCAACTGTTTATTAAAAACACAGCACTGTGCAAAATCGTAAGATGACGTATACGGTGTGACGCCTGCCCGGTGCCGGAAGGTTAATTGATGGGGTTAGACTTAGGTCGAAGCTCTTGATCGAAGCCCCGGTAAACGGCGGCCGTAACTATAACGGTCCTAAGGTAGCGAAATTCCTTGTCGGGTAAGTTCCGACCTGCACGAATGGCGTAATGATGGCCACGCTGTCTCCACCCGAGACTCAGTGAAATTGAAATCGCTGTGAAGATGCAGTGTACCCGCGGCTAGACGGAAAGACCCCGTGAACCTTTACTACAGCTTGGCACTGAACATTGACCCTACATGTGTAGGATAGGTGGGAGGCTTTGAAGACGGTACGCTAGTATCGTTGGAGCCGTCCTTGAAATACCACCCTTGTAGTGTTGATGTTCTAACTTAGACCCCTTATCGGGGTTGAGGACAGTGCCTGGTGGGTAGTTTGACTGGGGCGGTCTCCTCCCAAAGAGTAACGGAGGAGCACGAAGGTGGGCTAATCACGGTTGGACATCGTGAGGTTAGTGCAATGGCATAAGCCCGCTTGACTGCGAGAATGACAATTCGAGCAGGTGCGAAAGCAGGTCATAGTGATCCGGTGGTTCTGAATGGAAGGGCCATCGCTCAACGGATAAAAGGTACTCCGGGGATAACAGGCTGATACCGCCCAAGAGTTCATATCGACGGCGGTGTTTGGCACCTCGATGTCGGCTCATCACATCCTGGGGCTGAAGTCGGTCCCAAGGGTATGGCTGTTCGCCATTTAAAGTGGTACGCGAGCTGGGTTTAGAACGTCGTGAGACAGTTCGGTCCCTATCTGCCGTGGGCGTTGGAAGATTGAAGGGGGCTGCTCCTAGTACGAGAGGACCGGAGTGGACGAACCTCTGGTGTTCGGGTTGTCATGCCAATGGCATTGCCCGGTAGCTAAGTTCGGAATCGATAACCGCTGAAAGCATCTAAGCGGGAAGCGAGCCCTGAGATGAGTCTTCCCTGGCACTTTAAGTGTCCTAAAGGGTTGTTCGAGACTAGAACGTTGATAGGCAGGGTGTGTAAGCGTTGTGAGGCGTTGAGCTAACCTGTACTAATTGCCCGTGAGGCTTAACCATACAACACCCAAAGGGTTTTGATGGACTCAAAGCAAGAACAGATTGAATGTGTAAGAACTTAAACAGCTTTCCAGATTTTTACCTTTAGCTTTTTTAAAGCTGAAAGTAAGCAAGAATTTGCTTGGCGACCATAGCGTTTTGGACCCACCTGACTCCATTCCGAACTCAGAAGTGAAACGAAACAGCGCCGATGGTAGTGTGGGGCTTCCCCATGTGAGAGTAGGTCATCGCCAGGCTTTGAACATTGTCTATTTAAAGCCCTTTTTTGGTCAGACTTTAGATAGTACCACTGCGGAGTGGTAGTTCAGTTGGTTAGAATACCGGCCTGTCACGCCGGGGGTCGCGGGTTCGAGTCCCGTCCACTCCGCCACTTATTTGAGAGCCTCGCTATATAGCGAGGCTTTTTTGAATCTGAAATATTGATTTATCTAGTTAAATCTAATATTTTAGTGACTCTTTAGGGGTGTAGCTCCAATTGGCAGAGCAGCGGATTCCAAATCCGCGTGTTGGGAGTTCGAATCTCTCCACCCCTGCCATCTATCCAAGGCTCTAGCAGAAATGCTGGGGCCTTTTTCTTTGTCTTAAGAAAAGAAGCAGCGGATTCCGCCACTACCAAAGATGTACGTGTTAGGAGTTCGAATCTCTCCACCCCTGCCATTTATCCAAGGCTCTAGCAGAAATGCTGGGGCCTTTTTCTTTGTCTTAAGAAAAGAAGCAGCGGATTCCGCCACTACCAAAGATGCACGTGTTGGGAGTTCGAATCTCTCCACCCCTGCCATTTATCCAAGGCTCTAGCAGAAATGCTGGGGCCTTTTTCTTTGTCTTAAGAAAAGAAGCAGCGGATTCCGCCACTACCAAAGATGCACGTGTTAGGAGTTCGAATCTCTCCACCCCTGCCATCTATCCAAGGCTCTAGCAGAAATGCTGGGGCCTTTTTCTTTGTCTTAAGAAAATAAGCAGCGGATTCCGCCACGATCAAAGATGCATGTATACCAACGAAGACAGATCGAACTAATTTCATGCGAAATGTTTCTTGTATCGCTTTATAAGCCGGTTTAATTCTTTGCTTGCTCCATTTGCTGTGAAAACTATTTCGCGGTTCTCTGAAGTCGATATACGGGCTTTCTCTGAATAAACGATAAACTTATCTAGTTTGCCTCGAACTGCTTTGTGTTAGGATCTATGATTAAATGTAGTATTCACCAAAAGTGACGCATGTAACTTTTTTAATGTGACGTCCGATCGTGGTGATGCTATGGAAATTTTAAATTACTTATATTCCTTACAGGAATATAAAATAAAATAAAAGCAGGGATTGGGTATATGAATCAATTTATGATTCTGGGCTATATAGCGGTCGGTGGTGCGGTCGGTGCTTGTTCGCGTTATTTGATATCTGAGCTATGTGTCTTATTGCTTGGGCGTGGCTTCCCATACGGTACGTTGACGGTCAATGTTATCGGCTCATTTATCATGGGATTGCTGATCGCTGCTTTCGAAGCAGAGATCATGACACCAGAACCTTGGCGTCAGATTATCGGTTTGGGTTTCTTAGGCGCACTAACCACGTTTTCTACTTTCTCTATGGATAACGTTCTATTGATGCAACAAGGTGCGATTTTTAAAGTAGGGCTAAACATCTTGCTCAATGTCACACTCAGTATTTCCGCTGCTTGGATTGGCTTTCAACTCGTTATGAAAAGTTAACAATTTTTGTTAGTGGTTAATGGTTTGATAAAACTATTTGTTTTATACTGACCCACAATACTTGTCGGAGTGCCCTTTTTTGGGCTGAGACCGTTAATTCGGGATCCGTTGAACCTGATTAGATTAGCATCTACGAAGGGAACAAGAGTTCGGAGATCACTTCTCTAGCTGTATTATATCGGCAAGTCCATCTTGTTGATTCCTCTTGTATTCACATATCCGTCAAGCATTTTTCTTTTGTTATTCACTGACTAAAAGGCAATGCTATGTCGACTCGTAAACAATTAAGACAAGAAGCGAAATCTTTTATTGATACGCTATCTGTTACCTCTTATCCCAATTCTACTAAAACCTATATTCAGGGTAGTCGCGAAAATATCCGCGTCCCAATGCGGCAGATCCACCTCTCTGATAGTTTGATAGGAGGAGATAAGGACAATCCTGTCTATCAACCTAATGAGCCAATTCACGTCTACGATACATCAGGCGTTTATACTGACCCTCAGCATAATGTCGATCTATACCAAGGCTTACCAAAGCATAGAGACGAATGGATTGATGAGCGTAGCGATACCGAAGAGCTGCCTCAGTTAAGCTCAGAGTTTGCTCGTGAGCGACTTAACGATAAAACGCTCGATGAGCTTCGATATGGCGCTTTACCACGCATTAAACGCGCGACAGAGGGTAAATGTGTGACGCAACTTCATTATGCTAAACAGGGTATTGTTACGCCTGAGATGGAGTATATCGCTTTGCGGGAAAATATGGGTCGGCAAACACTCGAAGATGCGGAGTTACTTCATCAGCATCCAGGGGAGAGCTTTGGTGCTAAATTACCCAAAGAAATTACCCCAGAGTTTGTGCGTCAGGAAGTGGCACAAGGACGCGCAATTATCCCTGCCAATATCAATCATCCTGAATCAGAGCCGATGATTATTGGTCGAAACTTCTTAGTTAAAGTTAACGCTAATATTGGAAACTCATCGGTGAGTTCTTCTATTGAAGAAGAAGTAGAGAAGTTGGTTTGGAGTACTCGTTGGGGAGCTGATACCGTTATGGATCTGTCTACCGGTAGAAACATACATGAAACCCGTGAGTGGATTTTGCGTAATAGCCCCGTTCCTATCGGCACCGTTCCTATGTACCAAGCGTTAGAGAAGGTCAACGGAGTTGCTGAAAATCTCTCTTGGGAAGTCATGCGCGATACCTTAATTGAGCAAGCAGAGCAGGGGGTTGATTACTTCACCATACATGCAGGTTTACTGCTTAGATATATCCCAATGACGGCTAAGCGCGTCACGGGTATTGTTTCGCGTGGCGGTTCCATCATCGCTAAATGGTGTTTAGCTCATCACACTGAGAGTTTCCTTTACACCCACTTTAGAGAGATTTGCGAGATTTGTGCCCAGTATGATGTTTCATTGTCGCTAGGTGATGGGTTACGTCCAGGTTCAATTGCCGATGCTAATGATGAAGCTCAGTTTGCGGAGCTTCGTACTTTAGGCGAGTTGACTAAGATAGCTTGGGAATATGATGTTCAAGTGATCATTGAAGGTCCGGGTCATGTGCCCATGCATCTGATAAAAGAGAATATGGAGCAACAACTGACTCACTGTCATGAAGCTCCATTTTATACCCTTGGACCTTTAACCACCGATATTGCACCGGGTTATGACCACATTACATCCGGCATTGGAGCTGCGATGATAGGTTGGTACGGATGTGCAATGCTGTGCTACGTCACGCCGAAAGAACACCTAGGGCTTCCGAATAAAGAAGATGTAAAGACTGGCTTAGTGACTTATAAGCTAGCTGCTCACGCTGCGGATCTTGCGAAAGGTCACCCTGGTGCGCAAATTCGTGATAATGCGTTATCAAAAGCACGTTTTGAATTCCGCTGGGAAGACCAGTTTAACCTTTCTCTTGACCCCGAAACCGCTAGAGAGTTTCACGATGAAACTCTGCCTCAAGAATCCGGCAAGGTTGCTCACTTCTGCTCGATGTGTGGTCCTAAGTTCTGCTCAATGAAAATTTCGCAGGAAGTACGAGAGTATGCAAAAGGGCAACAAACCTATGGCGACATGGAAATTAAGCTCATCGACGATCCACTGGAAGGGATGAAGCAGAAGTCTCAGCAGTTTTTAGCATCAGGTGCAGAGTTATATCACCCTAAGCAGATTGAACCTCAAGAATAAGGCGATGAGTTTGATAGTACGTATACCGAATGGCTACAGCACTGTTGTAGCTAATATAACGAGTTTATTCAATTTAGCGCAGCACACCGGGTTTGATGTTTCTGCGCTAAAAATTGAGCTCAGTGATAGTAACCTTGTTGAGTTGGTTAGCTGCCACGCTACACAATACATATCTGCAGACCTACTTGATTCAACGGACGACAGGAGCGATTTCCAGCTTTTCTATTGTAGCGGTAAATCTCTGACTCAATTGCAATCCGATATGTCACAAGGGCAAGTTCATTTCGATATCTTGGATAAAAGTGGTTTTGTCGATTTATGGAAAAGTGAGAGCGGAGCTCTGTTGGCTGCTCGGTGTGCCAACATCATTGGGGATCCTGAGTGGCATTTGTCTTGGTTTGTTGTAGCAATTGTACTTGGGTTTCCTTTCGAGGACGCGCTTATGTTGGCGAGAGCCGGGAGTGTTTCACGTGAAACATGGCCTGATGATGTGGCTCTGTTTCCTATACCAATCGTTGATCATCCAGAGATTATTCTGCCATCGAAAGTGACTAATTCAAGCCTAAAGTTTGCACATATCGATAGTGAAATGGGTCTATACCCTGTCGTTGATAATAGCGATTGGATACAACGTTTACTGTCTATCGGCGTTAAGACAATCCAACTACGCATCAAACAGCCAGATTTACCAACGTTAGAAAGTGAGGTTGAACGCGCTATTGTCTTAGGGCGAGAGTATGGTGCCAAGGTTTTTATTAACGACTACTGGCAACTTGCCATTAAGTATGGTGCTTATGGTATTCATTTGGGGCAAGAGGATATTGAGCATGCCGATTTGGAGCGTATCGCTATACATAATATCCGTCTTGGTATTTCGACTCATGGCTACTACGAGATACTAAGAATTTCTCAGCTTAACCCAAGTTATATAGCACTCGGGCACATATTTCCCACAACCACAAAGCAAATGCCATCAAAGCCACAAGGTTTGATTAAACTTCGGCTCTACCAAAAGCTGATTAACAGCATTGGCAGGCAAAGTGCAAGCATACCAACAGTCGCTATCGGAGGTATTGATAAACAGACTGCGCCAATGGTGTGGCAGTGCGGTGTAGACAGTCTTGCTGTTGTAAGAGCGGTAACGCAAGCGCCAGATGTTGCGGAAGCGGTGAGATGTTTCGAGCAAATCATGGAGACTAGCTATGCTGAGTGACCAACAATTTACACGCTATCTACGACAGGTGAGTCTACCTGAAGTCGGAGAATCAGGTCAGGAAAAATTACTTAATCAAACCATTCTGGTTATTGGCTGTGGCGGGTTGGGTTCAGCAGCATCTCTATATCTCGCTGGGGCTGGCATTGGAAAAATAGTCTTAGCGGATGGCGACAAGATAGAGTTGTCGAATCTACCGAGACAGCTTACCTACACAGTCGAGGATGTTGGGAAATTGAAAGTTGATTGTCTACGTCAGCGATTGACCGCGTTGAACCCGGAAGTCGCCATTCGTACAGTGAACAAACCGTTACGAGATGAGCAGTTGAGCATCGAAATTTCGCTGGCTGATATCGTGCTCGATTGCACTGACAATTTGAAAACTAGGCATGCAATCAACTCTGCATGTGTAGCTCAACGTAAAGACTTAGTGTCAGGGTCAGCAATAGGTTGGTCTGGGCAAGTGATTTCCTTCCCTTTTTCTAATCATATTAATTCTGGTTGTTATCGATGCTTATACCCATTTGATGAATTGCCGGAAACACAGCGCTGTTCTGATAGTGGAGTCATGGGACCGGTTGTTGGAATGATTGGGCTCAATCAGTCACTAGAAGCGATCAAATTGACACTGGGGATCGCGCAGGAAAATGAGGCTATCAAACTGTTTAATGGCTTGATGAATTCCTGGCAAGCGTTATCGCTTGCGAGAGAGCATCAATGCACAGTCTGTGCTAATTAAATTAAGGGTGTGCTTGTATGTTAGAGATTATATTGAACCAAAAGGTACTGAGTGTTGAATCAGGAACGACGCTTGAGCGGCTGTTCGATTCTTTGAGTGTGGAGACGAAGGGATGCGCGGTGGCAATCGATAATCAAATTGTCCCAAGGACCCATTGGCATGAGTTCGAATTATACAATCATGTCGACATCAACCTATTCCAAGCGATAGCGGGAGGCTAAGTAAGGATGTTAACGATAGCAGAGAGAAAGTTTGAGTCTCGTTTGTTTACAGGAACAGGCAAGTTTGCCAATAAGCAACTGATGGTTGATGCACTAACCGCGAGCGGTTCGCAAATGGCGACAATGGCATTAAAGCGAGTGGATTTGGATGATCAAAATGACGACATTTTGCATCCACTGATTCAGCAAGGTGTCCAGTTACTACCCAATACCTCGGGTGCTAAGACAGCGGATGATGCTATTTTTGCCGCCCATTTAGCAAGAGAGGCGCTCGGGACGAATTGGTTAAAACTAGAGATTCACCCGGATCCTAAATATTTGCTACCTGACCCGATTGAAACCCTAAAAGCAGCAGAGATCTTGGTCAAGCAAGGGTTCAATGTCATGCCATATTGTCATGCTGATCCAACATTGTGTAAACGACTCGAAGAAGTGGGCTGTGTCGCGGTTATGCCTTTGGGCGCACCTATCGGTAGCAATCAAGGGTTAGTGACAGAAGAGTTTCTAAATATCATTATCGAACAAGCTAATGTTCCCGTTGTCGTTGATGCCGGGATTGGGGCACCTTCCCATGCCGCGTTTGCCATGGAAATTGGTGCTGATGCCGTTTTAGTAAACACCGCAATCGCGTCTTCCAGTCACCCAGTATTGATGGCTAAGGCGTTCAAATTGGCTGTTGAATCGGGTAGGGCTGCTTATGAAGCTGGTTTAGCTGGTAAGGTTAATCATGCCATGGCATCCAGCCCGCTCACGTCATTTTTGTCTTAAAGGTCTGCGCACATGTCTTTTATTAAAGAGATCAACAAATACCAATGGGATGATATTCGTCTGCGAATTTATGCTAAAACCGCTGCAGATGTAGAACGAGCTTTAACGAAGCCAAGGCGCGATCTTGAGGACTTTATGGCATTGATCTCACCTGCCGCAGAAGGCTATTTGGAGCAAATGGCACAACAGTCTTATGTGCTAACAAGGAAGCGTTTTGGTCATACCTTATCGATGTATATACCGCTCTATCTTTCCAATTTATGCTCTAACAGCTGTAGTTATTGCGGTTTCTCGATGGAGAATCGAATCAAGCGTAAGACCTTGAGTAATGAAGAAATCAACGCCGAGTGTCGAGTGATTAAGTCGATGGGATTCGACAGTGTATTGCTTGTAACGGGTGAGCATGAGAATAAAGTGGGGATGAATTATTTCAAACGGGTTTTGCCTGAGATCAAGCGTCACTTTAGTTATCTCGCTATGGAAGTGCAGCCTTTAGATACCGAGCAATACCTAGAACTCAAGTCTTATGGATTAGACGCGGTCATGGTGTATCAAGAGACTTACAATGTTACCACTTATGCCGAACACCACTTAAGGGGAAACAAGCGGGATTTTGAATATCGCCTAGAGACCCCTGATCGTCTCGCAACAGCGGGAGTCGATAAAATTGGCATTGGCTGCCTAATAGGTTTAGAGGAATGGCGAACAGATTGTTTTTATGTCGCTGCACATCTCGACTATTTAGAACGTCGGTATTGGAAATCACGTTACTCTATTTCGTTCCCAAGGCTCAGACCTTGTGAAGGTGCCTTAAAGCCCAAGTCGGTAATAAGCGATAAGCAGTTGGTTCAACTTATTTGTGCCTACCGTTTGTTTAACAATGAAGTTGAACTTTCCTTATCAACAAGGGAATCAGAGTCTTTTCGCGACAATGTTTTTCCACTCGGAATAACCAGCATTAGTGCTGCCTCTAAGACCCAGCCTGGTGGTTACGCTGATACGACAGAGCAGCTAGAGCAGTTTGAAATCAGTGATGAGCGCAGTGCTAATCATGTTGCACGTGCGGTTAAAACAAGTGGTTTGGAACCGGTTTGGAAAGATTGGCACGTTGGATACTCGGGAAGCTAATCGAGGTGATGTTTCACGTGAAACAAACAAGGCGCCATAAATCGGCGCCTTGTTTGTTGGTGTTGCAAGTTTATGGCAGCAATAAAACTATCGAGCGATAGCCGTACAAGCTGATTTTAGCCAAGTAAGTGCATCACCGGAAACGAGCGGAGAAATCTCTTTTTCAACAAGCTGATGGTACTGGTTTAGCCATTGAATCTCAGTGTCCGTTAATAGCGAGATATTAATATTACGCACATCGATAGGACAACGAGTCAGTGGTTCAAAGCCTAACATGGTCAAGTCACCTGTCGTTGGCTTTTCTACCACAAGCTCTAGGTTTTCGATGCGAATACCAAAAGCATCGGCGCGGTAGTAACCTGGCTCGTTTGAAAGCACCATGCCAGCCGCTAGAGCCACATTGTTAACGACTTTAGCGATACGCTGTGGACCTTCGTGAACACTTAAGAAATGACCAACACCGTGACCCGTACCGTGATCATAGTCGAAGCCGTTTGCCCATAAATGCTGACGCGCTAGGATATCTAGTTGGTGACCACAGGTGCCTTTAGGGAACAGTGCCGTTGCAAGTCCGATATAACCTTTTAGTACCAAAGTGAATTGGTGTTTCATCTCTTCAGAGGTATTGCCAATAGCAATAGTACGAGTGATATCAGTCGTGCCATCAGGGTATTGACCGCCAGAATCAACGAGATATAGGGTATCTTGTGTTAACTTACCCGGTTGCTTCTGATTCAGGTGGTTGTAGTGACACATCGCTGCGTTACCGCCAGCTGCTGAGATAGTATCGAAGCTAAGATCAACCAGACTCGGGTCCTCACGGCGGAAGGCTTCAAGTTGATCGGAAACAATCGCTTCGTCATGTAGGCGACCTGCATCCACCTCATTGTCTAACCATGATAGAAACTTAACCATAGCGGCGCCATCACGACGATGGCTGTGCTTCATTCCTTCTATTTCAACTGGGTTTTTACAAGCTTTAGGCATTAAGCACGGATCGGCTTGCTCCTTGATTTTGACCTGATTTTTTTCAAGTGCAATCTTAAACCATGCGTTACTGGTTGAAGGATCAAAACTGACGGTTTTGCCTGAGAGCTGCGCGATCACTGATTCAAGTGAATCTGGAGATTGAACAGTGACACCATTGCCAACGTGACTATCGAACTCAGCTCTATCTTCAATACGAGCATCATCAATGAACAGCTGAGCACTACCGTCAGAGTTAACAATAGCATGGGACAGAAGAACAGGAAGACGTGACACATCGAGACCACGGATGTTAAACAACCAACAGATTGAATCCAGCTCGGTAAGAACCGCTGCATCAATATTATTTTCGGTTAGGGAAGTCGCCAATTTACCACGCTTGTTCTGACTTGACTCGCCAGTGTAGGCTTCAGAAAGAAGAGACACAGAGGTCAACTGGGCTTCTGGACGATCAGACCAATGCAGATCAACAGGGTTCTGGTCTACTGGAATAAGGTCAAACTTCGCTTGATACAATTCAACAGCGTTAGCGTACCAATTGCCACGATGCATGCGAGGGTCGAAACCAACGCGAGCACCCACAGTCAGTGACTTCTCAATCCATTGAAGCGGGGGAGTCTCGATCAAGTGACAGTATTCAAACAACTCACCAGAGACTTGCTTTTGTACTTGAACGGTATAACGACCATCGACAAAAATCGCCGCTTTGTCAGGGGTAATTACCGCAGCGCCTGCCGAGCCAGTAAAACCAGTTAACCAGTGCAGACGTTCATTGTGAGCAGGAATATATTCGCCTAAGTATTCGTCTTCATGAGGGACGATAAAGGCATCTAGGTCGTTACTACGTAGCCAAGCTTGAATAGCAGCTACACGCGATGAGATGAGTTCCAGCATCAGTGATTCCTTAGTGATGGCAATAAAATGAAACCTAAAGTGGTTTGCCCTATAAGCTAGCGATTTTACTCATTAGTTACAAACAATTCTATTGAGGGTAAGAAAAAATCCATCGATGAATAGACAAACTCTAAATAAATTAAATTACATAACTATTGGAAAATTAATTTCCTAAATTATTAATGAGGTGTATATTTACTCTTGTGCACCGCTAGGTGTCGTTGCGTTTTCGCGTAAGAAAATTATTTATTTTATGTAAGGCTTTTCTTTATATGCAGTTCCTCATATGCATAACATAGAAGAGTGTCTTATATCCTTACCATTCACCATATTTAAATGGACTAGTGCAGTAATGTCATTGACTACTTATGAAATGGCTCGTGTTCTTGAGCAGATGGAAGAATCTCCGGAAAAAATCATGTTCGGGAAACTGCTTAATGAATTAGGCGAGCAAAGCGAAGAGCGTATTCGCAGTGCCGCAAAGCAAGTGCCTCTGTATAAACTGCGTGATATTGTTTATCAGTTTCAGCGAGTCATTGAATCCCGTAAAGGGGAACAAGTGCAGACTCTAGCAAAAGAGTTGGCTGAAAATGGAATATCTGTTGAAGAGCTTCAGGCATTTCTTGATAGCAAATAACCTTTTTATAATGCCCTTATATAACAAGCCACTATAAGGGCGCAGCTCTCTATATCTTTAACTATCGACATCTTTAATGCGTTACATTAATGGCTAAAGCTAATGAGTTGCTAGGTAGACGCATTTAGGTTTATTTTTCCATCTTTGAGCGAATAAGGTTGTCGAGCGATAGCTTGCCTGCCCCCCAAACGATATTTATTAATATCATCAACCCCCACAATTGATGGTCGTAGAAGCCTTTCTCCCACAACAAGGGATAAGAGACGACGGCGATAATATTAAACACAAACAAGATGGCGCTCATTGGTCGACAAAACAGCCCCAAGGCAATGAATACCGGTAGAACCAATTCAGCAGCGGTACCCAAGTAAGCCGCTAACTCCCAAGGCAACAGTGGAACTTGATATTCGAGTTCGAACAAATACAAGGTGCTGTCCCAGGAGGCGATTTTTGTTAAGCCAGAGTTGAAGAATACCCAAGCTACCCATAAGCGACAAAAAAGCAGTAAAACAGGAACAAAAGCATCTTGCAGCGATGATATGGTTCGATCGTAGTTTGATAGTCGTGAGTTTTTCATCAGGTTTCCCTCCTACATAGGGTCATCAATTTTAAAGCCTTGAATCCAATCAGAGACTAATAAGCTAGGTAATAGGTCGAGTAATGTCGGATCTATTTGGCGTAATGGCTGGGATTGCTGCAGACAGTTGATGAGTGTGAATAGGCGTGAGTTGACGGCTGATACGATGGGTTGTCCAGTAACATCATCAATACTAATAACACAACACTGAGCTTGATTGATCTCTAAGCCCTCAAAAGACATAGAATCAAGAGCAGCAAACAAGGATGCGATCGCATATTTTGATTGAAATAGCGTAATGCTCGGCTTTAGCTCCAACACGATGTTGGGGTGGATGGATTCGGGCGTATTCTGCAACTCAGATAGTGACAAAGTGTAACTACTGATACTAGGCTTTCCAGTGCTCAGCAATTGATCCATCCTATATTCAGCGAGCGCAACGTCCGCAAGATAAGGTTCGGCGCTTATGATGTTATCTAATGACGCAATGGTTTGATCAAACCCTTTCCCATAAGTCGTGACATCACCGCTTATTGGGGGATTGTGAATGATATGGTGCTTGGCGATAGCGTCAAAGCATTCTTCACCTACCAGCAATTGTGTGTTCGGATAGATCGCGAGTAGTACCTCAGACAAACTAACAGTAAAGTTATTGCGGTAAATTTGAACCCTTTCATCAGCAGTGAATCTCTCGGAAATAATGCCAATGGTGCTTGCATCATTTTGATAACGTAGCGCATCGGTAAACGCACTTTGAACTTGTTCAAGAGAGGGGGTTTTATCCGATGATGGCTTTAATGACGGGTTAAACGACATAGTGCTAAGCCCTTTGTTTTAGGTGGGGGAGCTGAGCCAATAAAGATTGTGCCTTACTGGCTTCATCCAATAGTATTTGGGGCTCGGGAATATCAGTATCCCACTCAATTAATGTCGCGATGGGCCCATGTTGGTTAACCCAATTGGAATATAACGACCAAACTTCGTCACTCACTGGTTGATTGTGGGTGTCGATCCAAATCTCCCCTTTATCTAACGGCTTTTTAGTAAAACCGGCTAAGTGAATTTCATCGACCGTACTAGGGTCGATAGCAGACAAATACTGCTGTGGCTCGTAATTGTGATTGAAGCAAGAGACATGAACGTTATTCAGGTCGAGAAGAAGTCGGCAATCAGTACGTGACTGGACTTCTGCTAAAAATTGCCATTCCGGAATTTGTGAGTGCTCAAAGCGTAAGTAACTCGATGGGTTCTCGATCAAGATGTTCTGCTTTAAAGCGTCTTGAACTTGTTCTACATTGCGACAAAATATCTTCAATGCTTCTTCGGTATAGGGCAGAGGTAGAAGGTCATTGTAGTAGTGACCGCCGAATTCACTCCAGCTCAAGTGATCAGAAATAAACATCGGATCGATAACATCGATGAGCGATTTAAGCTGGTTCAGGTGAAATTGGCTGACGTTGGATACCGACCCAAGAGATAACCCAATACCATGACAGCTGATCTCGGTTTGTTCTCTGATCGCTAATAGGCTTTGGTGGCGATGACTGTCGGGAGTGAAATAGTTTTCACTATGTATTTCTAACCATGAGGCTGCATTTGGATGAGAGCGGAAAAAGTCTAAATGAGGCTCTCTTAATCCGACACCAACAAAATTTTCAGCGAGAGGGTCAGTCATAATCGTTATCCAGAAAGCGATGAGAAGGGGGGATAAAATAAAGGGGCGTAGCAACTCCCCTTTACTTATCGGGTTTTGAGGCTCTTTATAGTGAACACATAGAACCTAATATCAGTGTTATATTGGCTTAAGCTGACTCCGTACTACCACCGCTAAGCTTGCCGCAAAGACCTTTAGGCACCACAACAAATGCATCCTTTTGGCTATCTTCTTTGGCTGTACCTGCGCAAGAACTGGTTTTAGTGGCGCAGTCATTTTTACCTGCTTTGGATACGCCGTAGCATTTTTCTTTATCAGCCGCAGCGGCTGGAGCCGCGGTCAACGCTGTACCACCAAGAGCAAGAAGACCTGTTACTACCGCTGTAATTGCAAGATTTGTCGATTTCATAATAGTTTCCTCAAACTAGATCCTTGTATTATTTTCACAGGTCATGTCGTCATGACTTGCTTAACCAATAAGATAGGAATGCTGAGAGAAATCTTTCAATGAAAGTAAGATAAAATTTAATTAATTGTAAATTTTATGTGTAATCTGTTGATTTTTAAGACTTGCTCTCACTGAGAAAAATTCGACTTTTTTCTGCTTTCCGATTGTTGTTTGCGCTATAATCCTACGCTATGTATAAATAACCAGTAGCAGGCTCTCATGGATCCATCTCTTCTCCTCGACGGTTTAAATGATAAACAGCGCGAAGCCGTGGCAGCGCCACTCGAACACAGACTTGTACTAGCCGGTGCTGGTAGTGGTAAAACGCGAGTATTGGTTCATCGTATTGCATGGTTGTTGTCGGTAGAGAGTGCTTCGCCGTTTTCAATTATGTCGGTAACGTTTACCAATAAAGCAGCCGCAGAGATGAGAGGGCGTATTGAAGAGTTGATGAGAGGCAGCGCCTCAGGGATGTGGAACGGTACCTTCCATGGTATATGTCACCGAATTTTAAGAGCGCATTATCTCGACGCTAAACTACCGGAAGATTTCCAGATCCTTGACTCAGACGATCAACAGCGACTGCTTAAACGTTTGATCAAAGCGCAAAACTTGGACGAGAAACAGTGGCCTGCTCGACAAGTTGCTTGGTGGATTAATGGCAAAAAAGATGAGGGTTTAAGACCTCAACACATTGATAGCTATCACGATCCGGTCACAAAGACATACCTACAAATTTACACCGCCTACCAAGAAGCCTGTGATAGGGCGGGCTTAGTCGACTTTGCTGAAATCTTACTGCGTGCTCATGAACTGCTAAGAGACAATCAATTTATTCGCGAGCACTACCAAGCGCGGTTTAAATTTATTCTGGTCGATGAGTTCCAAGATACCAACAATATCCAATATGCTTGGCTGCGTATGATGACGGGTCCAGAAACTAAGGTCATGATCGTTGGTGATGATGACCAATCAATTTATGGATGGCGCGGTGCCAAAGTCGAGAATATACAAAAGTTTCTGGATGACTATTTAGGTGCACAGACGATTCGTCTTGAGCAAAACTACCGTTCAACCAAAACCATACTAGAAGCCGCGAACCACCTGATCGCCAATAATACTGAACGTATGGGTAAAGAGCTGTGGACTGACGGCAATGAAGGTGAAAGCATTTCGGTTTATTCAGCTTATAACGAGTTGGACGAAGCTCGTTTTGCCGTTAACAAAATTATCGAGTGGCGTGATAAAGGTGGTCGCTTAACCGATTGCGCAATGTTGTATCGTAACAACGCTCAATCCCGTGTGCTTGAAGAGGCGTTGATTCAAGGTCAACTGCCTTATCGTATCTATGGCGGCATGCGTTTCTTCGAGCGACAAGAAATCAGAGATGCATTGGGCTATTTACGATTGATGGCCAACCGAAACGATGATGCTGCGTTTGAGCGAATCGTTAACACGCCGACACGCGGCTTAGGTGACAAAACCTTAGACACGATTCGATTTGCTGCACGAAGCCGAGGTGCGACTTTATGGGAAACCAGTGTCGCCTTATTGGACGAAAAAGTCTTTGCGGGTCGAGCGGCTGGTGCTTTGTCACGCTTTGTTGAGCTTGTTAATGCCTTAGAAGATGATACTCATGAAATGGCGCTTTATGAACAGACAGACCATGTGATAAAAACATCCGGTTTGTTTACCATGTATGAGCAAGAAAAGGGCGAAAAATCAAAAGCTCGTATCGAGAACTTGGAAGAGCTGGTTACCGCCACGCGTCAGTTTGAAAAGCCGGAAGAAGCGGAAGATATGAGCTTGCTGACGGCGTTTTTAACTCATGCAGCACTGGAAGCGGGCGAAGGACAAGCGGATGAGTTTGATGATGCTGTGCAGTTAATGACTCTGCACAGTGCTAAGGGCTTAGAATTCCCACTCGTCTTTATGGTGGGTGTAGAAGAGGGGATGTTCCCAAGCCAGATGTCAGCTGAAGATGGCAGTCGTTTGGAAGAAGAAAGGCGACTCTGTTATGTTGGCATGACCCGAGCTATGGAAAAGCTCTACATCACGTATGCTGAGATGCGACGTTTATACGGTCAAGACAAGTATCATAAACCGTCACGCTTTATCCGCGAGTTGCCTGAAGAACGTTTAGAAGAAGTACGCATGAAAGCGCAGATCTCTCGACCTTCAACCAGTGGTCGCTTTAGCCATAAAGAAGTTCAGAACAACTTCAATGAGACTGGCTTTAGTTTGGGTCAGCGTGTTATGCACCAGAAGTTCGGAGAAGGCACCATCATCAACTTTGAGGGAAGTGGTCCTCAGAGCCGAGTACAAGTCGCCTTTAATGGCGAGGGAATTAAGTGGTTGGTTACCCAATACGCTAAGCTAGAAAAGTTGTAGCTTGTAGCGAATACTAAAAACGCAGACAAAGGACGAATATTTTTATTCGTCCTTTTTTGTATTGAATCGGCAGAAAACAGACAAAGAAAAACCCCGAGGGCGAAAGCCCATCGGGGTTATAGTCTTACTCGCAGCAATCCGGCTACTAAAAGTGCTCCATGCATCAAATCCATGATAGTTTGCTGAATCCGTCAGCTTAATCCTTGCGTCGCCTTCCTAGCGGTGTCCGTATGGTCTTATCCTGACCAGCTAACAATCCTCGTTAGCTCACTTCACTTGTTCCTTGAGCGGTGTCCCTTACATCATCCTGATGTTCAGTCCTTGCCTCATCCAGAGGTGTCCATTGTCTTTCCCTAGTAGCAACCATCCTAGTTACTATTGAAGTCCATTCAATGTCCTTTCGCTTTCCTTGCCGACTATTCATCCTGAATAACCGAATCTTCTTCCTGAAGATGCCCTAATCCTTGAGCGCTTCCTGTTCCATGTCAGTTTCCCTTTGACGTGGTTAATATTAAACAATCTCAGGTTGGCTTCAAATAGGTCAAATGAAAAATAATTCACTTGAAATAATTATAATTATTAGCAAAAGCCTTATTTTTCAGTATATTAGATCTTTAGCTTGCCTATGTATGACGTACAAAAGTGTTAATTACCCAAGGCTTTGTGAGAGATCTCTTACAAGAACTCACTCCAAATTGCTATCCGGTGATTTCTGGCATCAATGTTTTTACCAGAATGATTAGCCCAAGAGCACAAAACATCACCCCACAAATAGCGTCGATATAACCAGTTAGGTGAGCGAGTTTGCGTTGGACTCGTTGTGTTGAGAGCGCCCAAGCTAAAAAAGCGAACCAAAAAAAAGACAATACCCATAGCAGACCAATCGCTAGCCCTTTACCTAGCACGGGCATCGTTGTCGGAATCAAACTGGACATTAGACTGACGAAAAACACCAGTGCTTTGGGGTTAAGCAAGTTAGTCGTTAGACCTCGAAAAAGAGCTTGGCTCTGATTGGTGATCAGCACTTGGGCGTTATTGCTATCGGATCGTTCACCACCAGTTGGCTTTACCAGTACAGAGCGCAATGCCCCAATACCCAAATAGGTCAAATAACTACCGCCAGCGATTTGTAGCAACAGATAGAGGTTTGGGCTTTGTTGAATAACAAAGCTAATACCCGTCAAGCTTAGAGTTGAGTGAATCAGAATGCCGATGGATAAACCTAATGCGATATAAACGCCAGTAACTCTGCCATATTTCGCGGTATTTTGTACGACTAAGGCAAAGTCAGGTCCCGGACTCATAAGACCAATGATATGTACCAACATAAGGGTGATAAGTGGACTAAAATCGTCAAGTGTCATAATGCGTTGAAGCCGTTAAGTTAAAGTCGTTAAATAGTATGTTTACGGCGGGTTCGAAGACCGTCAAGGCTAAAGATGACCAGAGCTGTCCAGATAAAAGCAAAGGTCATCGTTTTGTCTGTCGTGAGTGGTTCGCCATAAACCATCACGGCGAGAATAAACATTAAGCTAGGACCTATATATTGAAAAAAGCCTAGGGTAGAGAGTTTTAAGCGAGTTGCTGCACCGGTAAAACAGAGCAGAGGCAAGGTCGTGACAATCCCTGCGCAAACAAGCAATAGGTTTAGGTGCATTGGGTTATCACCCATATGAGAGGTTGGGGTGTCGGCAATAAAGAAAAGGTATAAGGCAGCGACGGGCACCATCAGCAAGGTTTCGATAAATAGACCACTCTGTGCATCTAGGCTGACCTTTTTTCTCAATAGACCATACAAGCCGAAGCTGGTTGCCAAAGCCAGAGCCACGACGGGAATAGAACCAAACGCCACCACCTGAATAATCACGCCAGTTGCCGCTAAGGCTACCGCAAACCATTGCAGTTTTCTCAGTCTTTCACCAAGGAATAACATCCCAAGAATGACGTTGAGTAGCGGGTTGATGTAGTAGCCTAAACTGGCATCAAGCATATGATCGGCATTAACAGCCCAAATGAAGATTAACCAGTTAACCCCAACCAGCAGTGCGGTGCAGATAAGGTAGGTCATCTTGGTTTTTGACACCAGTACTTTTGAAACCTTGCGCCAGCCTTTAGATAACTGAATAAGCACCGCTAGCAGCAATACAGACCAGATGATTCGATGACTCAGAATCTCGAGAGGTGTCACTGCGCTTAACGCTTTGAAATATATCGGGGCAATACCCCACATAGTGTAAGCGCTGATGGCAAGCAAGATACCTTGCTTGGACTGCTGTTGTTCTGGCATAAATTACATCTCTTGGCCAAAGTTATGTTTGGGTCTAAATCCTGGTGGCGGGAGTATAGCTTTCCCTAGTGAACATCTCTACAATGTAGCGCTCTCTTCACTTCAACTTTCATCAGGAAATGGCATGACGGCTGCGTTGCTTGCTGAACAATCTGAATCTCAACCAAGTGCCCAGTCTATTTTGCAATCCGTATTTGGTTATCAGGAATTTCGCCCCGGACAAGAGGGGGTGATTGATCATGCGCTAAATGGTCACGATAGCTTGGTTATCCTTCCTACCGGTGGTGGTAAATCCCTTTGTTACCAGATCCCTGCTTTGGTGCGCTCGGGTATTACCTTGGTGATATCGCCACTGATTTCTCTAATGAAAGATCAGGTCGATCAACTTAAGGCAAATGGCGTCGCCGCAGAGTGTATTAATTCCACAATGTCGAAAGAATCTCTGGTTGAAGTGTATCGTCGCATGAATAGTGGCAAGATCAAATTGATCTATGTCTCCCCAGAGCGAGTTTTAATGCACGATTTTCTGGTGAGATTGCAGCATTCCGATCTGGCGATGATTGCGGTCGATGAGGCGCACTGTATTTCTCAGTGGGGACACGATTTTAGACCTGAGTACGCAGCCCTTGGTCGACTGAAGGAACACTTTCCATCCGTACCCGTTATGGCGCTGACAGCAACCGCAGACGATGCCACGCGTAAAGACATCATTTCTCGACTCAACTTAACCGATCATTATGAATATTTGGGAAGCTTTGACCGCCCGAATATTCGCTATACCTTGGTCGAGAAACATAAACCGGTCTCACAAATTATTCGTTTCTTAAATGAGAATAAGGGCGGGAGCGGCATTATCTATTGTGGCAGTCGTAAAAAAGTGGAGATGCTGACGGAAAAGTTATGCAACAACCATATCCGAGCCGCAAGCTACCATGCTGGAATAGATGCAGACGAACGAGCGTATGTCCAAGAAGCCTTTCAGCGTGATGATGTGCAGATAGTTGTGGCGACGGTGGCTTTTGGTATGGGCATTAATAAACCCAATGTCCGTTTTGTGGCGCACTTTGATATTCCACGCAATATAGAATCATACTATCAAGAAACTGGTCGTGCAGGGCGAGATGGTTTACCTGCGGAAGCGGTCATGCTTTATGATCCGGCAGACATAGGTTGGTTAAGACGTATGTTGGATGAGAAAGATGAAGGACCGCAGAAACAAGTGGAAAGTCACAAGCTAAATGCGATGAGTGCCTTCGCGGAAGCACAAACCTGTCGCCGCCAAGTGCTATTAAACTATTTTGGTGAATACAGCGCTAAGGCGTGTGGCAACTGCGATATTTGTCTTGATCCTCCTAAACATTTTGATGCAACAGAGCAGGCGCAAAAAGCACTTTCATGTGTCTATCGCGTCAATCAAAGCTTTGGTATCGGCTATGTGGTGGAAGTCTTGCGCGGCATGTCGAACATCCGTATTCGCGAACATGGTCACGACAAACTGACGACTTACGGTTTGGGTCGTGATCATAGCCATGACTACTGGGTGAGTATCTTTAGGCAGTTAATCCACAAGGGCTTACTGCAACAAAACATTACCCGAAATTCGACACTGCAATTAACGGCAGAAGCCAGACCGCTGTTAAGGGGTGAGCATACTTTAGAGCTCGCGGTTCCACGTTTAGACACTGCCGAACGTAGCGCCAAGTCCAATAAACTGATTTCTAAGCAATACGATAAAAAGCTCTTTGCCAAGCTAAGAAAACTGCGCAAAACCATTGCCGATCAAGATGGTTTGCCGCCTTATGTGGTTTTCAGTGATGCGACCTTGATGGATATGGCGGAAATATTACCTACCTCCTATGGTGAAATGTTAGCCGTGAATGGTGTAGGTGAACGTAAACTTGAAAAGTACGCCGATCCTTTCTTGGACTTGATACAGGAGCACCTGACCCATGGCTAAGTTTGGTTTAACGGAATACAGCGCTAAGCAAGGAAGAATCATTATTGCTCATCCAGGCTTTGATTTTGATGAATTCTCTGCCGTGGCGTATCAATTTATTCTTGCGTTATCTGCCGCAGTGGTAGAAAAGCAGTGCGACGCCGATATTCATAGCTGGTTGATTGATTTTGAAGGTTGTCGCTTGATACTTAAAGGTGAGCATTACAGTGAATCTTTTTGGATAGAGGCGCTTGATATCTCCGCCAGCCAAGAAGAAATGAAGTTTATTGCTGGATTGCTTGAGCGTGGTTTTTAACGCGGCTGACGCTCATTTAGACGGTTGCACTGTCAATAGATTATTGTATAATCGCCGCCCGCTGTTCACTATGCGTGAACGCAGAGACATTTATTAATCCGAGGCCATTGCCTCACTTGGGTTCCCTCAACCCCAAGCAAAACGAAAAAGGTACAATATGAACCCATTTTCTCCCGCGCAACTGCGCAAAGCGTTAACCGTGTTAGTCCTTTTCCACCTAGTGATTATTGCTTCTAGTAATTATCTGGTGCAACTTCCCTTTACCCTCTTTGGTTTTCATACCACTTGGGGGGCGTTTACTTTTCCTTTTATCTTTCTAGCCACTGACCTTACCGTCAGAATATTTGGTGCTGCACTTGCCCGTAAAATCATCTTTTTGGTGATGCTACCTGCTTTAGTGGTCTCTTACGTTCTCTCGGTGCTGTTTTTCGAAGGGCAGTTTCAAGGCTTGTCTCAGTTAGGAGAGTTTAACCTGTTTGTTGCCCGAATCGCGATTGCTAGCTTTATGGCATATTTGCTGGGTCAGATTTTAGACGTGCATGTGTTTAACCGCCTACGTCAGATGAAACAGTGGTGGGTTGCACCGACTTGCTCAACGCTTTTCGGTAATGCACTTGATACCTTGGCGTTCTTCGCTATTGCTTTTTATCAAAGTACCGACCCGTTTATGGCGGAGCATTGGACGGAAATAGCTTTGGTCGATTATGGTTTTAAGCTGGTGATTAGTCTGGGTCTGTTTGTACCCATGTACGGTGTAGTGCTTAACTTCTTAATCAAAAAGTTGACCGCAGTCAACGCGAGTCACGCCGAAGGAATCGAAGCGAAAGCTTAAAAAAATACCCGAGCCAATGAAGTGGTTCGGGTATTTTTTTATCAGTCTTGCTACTTGCTACTTGCAATAAGCTTATTGCTGCTAACTTGTTGTATCGCTAAATTGCATTGATTTCCAATGACCAGCCAATATCGGATTGACGATGGGACTCGATCTCTAGTTCAGCGGCTGAGAGCGGGTTCGTGGTCAACCAAGTCTTATCGATATCCAAGATTAGAGCATCGTTACGACAACTTACTGAGACATGAGGTTGCAACTCATGCTGGCGTCGGTGAGTAATGAGCACTGCTAATCTTAGCAACCGCAGCATACGAGATGCGCTTGTGCTGGATAAAGCGTGTTGAGCTGGCAGCTGCGTTAAATGGTCTTTGTAACGACGCAGAACTTCGGCGAGTAATTGCTTTTGAGCGCGAGTGTAACCAGGTAAATCGAGGTTTTGAAGTAAGTACGCACTATGCTCGCCCGCCTTTTTAAAATCGATGGTTAGACCTATTTCGTGTAGCTTTGCAGCGGTTTTTAGTAGTAACGCGCCGTTGTGCTCATTGAGCCACTGCTGTTCACTGCATCCCTCAAGCAGCTGTTGAGCGGTATTGGCAACTTGTTCGCCATAGGCGACATCTAATTGGTAGCGAGATTGAACACTGGCAATGGTTCGAGCGCAAATATCATCGTGTTGCAATTCTTCAACCATGTCATAGACCATACCTTCGCGTAGCGCTCCGCCAGCAAGGGTCATGCTTTCTATACCGAAGACTTCGAAGATGGCGATAAGGATGGACAATCCACTAGGGAATACCAACGCACGCTCAAGAGTAAGACCGTCAATCTCTAACTCTTCTAGATGATCCGCTTGCATTGCTTGTTTTTGCAAGCGCTTAAGCTTGGCTAAAGTAATCACTTCATCCATGCCTTGAGTCAGCATAATCTCTTGCAGAGCTTGCACCGTGCCACTGGCACCGACACACACATCCCAGCCAATATCCTGATATTGCTCAATCACAGGGGCAAGTATTTGCTTCGCACCTTCAATCGCATTATCAAAATTGGCACCAGTCAGCTGGCGATTACTAAAGTGGCGCTCAAGCCAAGTGACACAGCCCATTTTCAAACTGGTCAGTGCTTTTGGTTCAAACCCCTCTCCAATAATTAGCTCGGTACTTGCCCCGCCGATGTCGACCACTAAACGACGACCAGAACCTCCAGAGGTATGAGCGACACCTTTGTAAATGGTTGCAGCTTCTTCTTCACCGACAATGACATTGATTGGATAGCCAAGTATTTCGTTTGCATGCTTGAGAAAAACATCCGCATTGGTTGCGGTTCTCAAGGTTGCGGTACCAACAATGCGGATATTTTGCTGTGGGATATCCTGTAAGCGTTCAGCAAACAGACTTAAACAATCCCAACCACGTTGCATTGCTTCTTGGCTTAATGCCATTTCGCTGTCTAATCCAGCAGCAAGGCGAACCTTGCGCTTGATCTTGGCCATCGTTTGAATGCTGCCATTAATGTGGCGCACAACTAACATATGAAAACTGTTAGAGCCGAGATCGATCGCGGCATACAGTGGAGAAGAATGACTGCTGTGACTCATATTGTGCTCAAAATTCCTTTTAAGATGCCTTATTTTGCGGTCTTGGTCTTCTATTCTGCGGCTTGCGGTTAGAAGGACGAGAACCACCAGTATTGGTACGTCTTGTACCAGAATTACGGCTCTTCAATGTAAGAGGCGCAGGCAACTCAGTCAATAGAGCGCTTGAGTCGTAGTCAGACACAGGAATCGAGTGTTCGATGTACTCTTCAATCGCAGGAAGGTTGATCGCATACTCTTCACAGGCAAAACTGATTGAGTGACCACTTGCGCCAGCACGACCAGTACGACCGATACGGTGTACATAATCTTCACAATCATCAGGCAGGTCATAGTTATAAACGTGTGTGACCTGAGGGATATGCAATCCACGGGCTGCGACGTCAGTAGCAACAAGGATATCAACGTCACCTTGGGTGAACTGTTCTAAGATCTTCTCGCGTTTCTTCTGCGGAACATCACCTGTCAGCAGACCGACACGGTGACCGTCAGCGGCTAAGTGACCCCAGACCTTTTCACATTTGTGCTTGGTGTTAGCAAAAATAATGGCGCGATCTGGCCACTCTTCTTCAACAAGAGTCTGTAATAGCGCCATCTTGTCATTGTTTGATGGATAGAAAAGCTCTTCTTGGATACGGTGCCCAGTTTTTTGCTCAGGCTCGACAACCACATGCTCAGGGTTATGCATGTGTTCAAAAGCAAGTTCTTGCACGCGATAAGAGAGTGTCGCCGAGAACAGCATGTTCAGACGATCTTTAGGCTCAGGCATTCTACGGAATAAGAAGCGAATATCCTTAATAAAGCCAAGATCAAACATGCGATCAGCTTCATCAAGCACAACAGCTTGAATATGGTTTAGGTTAAATGCCTTCTGTTTGTAGAAGTCGATGATTCGACCCGTGGTGCCGATCAGTATATCAACGCCTTGTTCAAACTTAGCTAATTGCTTTTCATAACTGTCACCACCGTAAGCAAGAGCGGTTTTAACGCCGGTGCTTTCAATAAGTGGCTTAGCGTCATTATGAATTTGAATCGCTAACTCTCGAGTCGGTGCCATAATAATAGCGCGAGGCTGATTTGGCTTACGACCGTCGTGTTCAGGCGTTGTCATCAAGTGATTAAAAGTCGCAGTTAAAAACGCAAGGGTTTTACCAGTGCCTGTTTGGGCCTGGCCTGCAATGTCTTGGCCGGTGAGCAATACCGGCAACGCCAAAGCTTGAATTGGGGTACAAAAATCGAACCCTTTTTTATTCAAACCTTCAATGATTTGGGGGTGTAAATCCAAATCGGCGAACTTTTGCTCTGTGATATGTGTCTTTTTCATTGCTATAGAATATCAGCTTAGGCTTGCAATACGAAAGTAAATACATTCCAATAGGGAAACTAATTGTTGGTGAGCATCTCACCAATGTAAAAATATCGGAGTTAAAAATGAGTGAAAAGATTTTGCAGCTGACAGATGACGGTTTTGAAACTGACGTAATTAATGCTGCAGGCCCAGTTCTTGTTGACTTCTGGGCAGAATGGTGTGGTCCTTGTAAGATGATTGCACCGATTCTGGACGAGATTGCTGATGAGTACCAAGGTAAGCTCACTATCGGTAAACTTAACATTGATCAGAATGCAGAAACACCACCTAAATTTGGTATTCGCGGCATTCCAACATTATTGCTATTCAAAGATGGCGGTGTTGCGGCGACTAAAGTTGGTGCACTATCTAAGACCCAACTTAAAGAATTTTTAGACGCAAATCTGTAGTCTCTGAGTAATAAAACCGTGTATCTAAACAAATACACGGTTTTGTTTTTTCAAAGCTAGACTAGACTTAATTTTAGTGATAGTTTATCGCACGTTAATTAAACAAATGTTCACTTCTTGGTCGATCCTGTGACCAAATCCATCTTAATAACAAAACAGATCCTATTTTGACTAAACAAACATCCACCACAATGAACTTAACAGAATTGAAGAACAGACCTGTTTCAGAACTCGTGAAACTAGGCGAAACTCTAGGTCTGGAAAATTTAGCTCGACTGCGTAAGCAAGACATCATTTTTGCTATTCTTAAAGCCCATGCGAAAAGTGGTGAAGACATCTTTGGTGACGGGGTCTTAGAGATTCTTCAAGACGGTTTTGGTTTCCTACGTAGTGCTGACAGCTCATACCTAGCAGGTCCTGACGATATTTATGTCTCTCCAAGTCAGATTCGTCGCTTCAACCTACGTACCGGTGACTCTATCGCTGGTAAGATTCGTCCTCCAAAAGATGGTGAACGCTATTTCGCACTGCTTAAAGTTAACACGGTTAACCATGACAAGCCTGACAACGCGCGTAACAAGATCCTATTTGAGAACTTAACCCCTCTGCATGCCAATGAGCGTATGATCATGGAGCGAGGTAATGGTTCTACGGAAGATATTACCGCTCGTGTTCTCGATCTTGCTTCTCCAATTGGTAAAGGTCAGCGTGGTTTGATTGTGGCGCCGCCAAAAGCGGGTAAAACAATGCTGCTGCAAAATATTGCACAAAGCATTGCCCACAATCATCCAGAGTGTGAGCTGATGGTACTTCTTATTGACGAGCGTCCAGAAGAAGTGACCGAAATGCAGCGTCTAGTAAAGGGTGAAGTTATTGCTTCAACCTTTGATGAGCCGGCTTCTCGTCACGTACAAGTGGCAGAGATGGTTATCGAAAAAGCGAAACGCTTGGTTGAACACAAAAAAGACGTGGTTATCTTGCTTGACTCAATCACTCGTCTAGCTCGTGCCTACAACACCGTTGTACCATCATCGGGTAAGGTTCTAACGGGTGGTGTGGATGCTAACGCACTTCACAGACCAAAACGCTTCTTCGGTGCAGCTCGTAACGTTGAGGAAGGTGGTAGCTTGACTATCATCGCGACTGCGTTAGTTGATACTGGCTCTAAAATGGATGAAGTTATCTACGAAGAGTTTAAGGGTACAGGTAACATGGAACTGCACCTAAACCGTAAGATTGCAGAAAAACGTGTTTTCCCAGCGATTGACTTCAACCGTTCAGGCACGCGTCGTGAAGAGTTGCTGACTAAAGCAGATGAACTGCAGAAAATGTGGATTCTACGTAAGATTGTTCACCCAATGGGCGAAATTGATGCGATGGAATTCCTTATCGATAAATTGGCAATGACCAAGACTAACGATGAATTCTTTGACGCAATGCGTCGTCAATAAGCGCAAGCTAGATTAAGATTTATCAAACGCCACCCAGCAGGGTGGCGTTTTTTTTTATTTGCACAACGCCTTCATTAAGCGCACAATTAAAATTGTGTTAATAGGAGGTTAAAATGCTACAAGGAAAGTTAGCGTCTCTACTCCTACTGTTGGCATCACTCACCAGTAGTGCAGTGATGGCGTCGAAGGAGATGACGCAACAACAAGCAGATAGCTTGCTCGCCAGTTCACAAGTTCAAGATAAAGTCTCTGAGCTGATGACACTGTTTACCCAGCAAGATATCAATGAGCTTGAATTTGCTCTCGATAGAATTTCCCTACCTCAACAAGAGGTAGCTCGCTATTTATTGTTACAACGAATAGAGCAGAACAAGGTGGTTTTTACTACTTTGATGGCCGAGTTTGTCGAACAGCAGCGCTCTATCATGCCAGTCTACACCATCACTGAGCGAGGAGACGGGTATCTTTTTACCGTCCCAGCTTTCAATTATCCGGCGATTTCCGCTCGCTTAACCAAATCTTGGAACCAAGACCAGTTGATACTGGATTTTATTATGAATGCTGAAAATCATGATTTGGATCTTCAACAGTGGTTATCAATGGGCAATGAGTGGCAACAAAAAAATCGCGAAGAGATCCTGATTCAGGAGTTTGATAGCCTCACCCCTCAAGCGGCTAACTATCTCATTGACCAAATTACCAATGTTGATATTACTCGCTGGCTACCCTCTAGTAGAGTGTTAGTGGTCATGGCACAAGTGAGCCAAAACGAGGCGCTGTATCAGCTATTATGGAAAATGCGTGCTGATGTGCATAGTCAGCAAGAGTTAGAGCGTCTTGCTTCTCTTCAGACGCCATTTGCGCATCAACAAATGATCTATGCCGCTCACAATCCAAGCTTAAAACAGCAAGCCATCGCCGAATTGGCAAAAATCAATCCACTGCCCACCAATGTCAGAGACTTTCTTGTTGTAAGAATGACGGTTTCTGCAGACGCGAGTTTTGTTGCTACTCAACTGGCTCAAAATGGTCATCGATTGTGGCTACATAATGTGGTTTCCACTAATGGTCAGATTAAGGCTTCTATAGTGCTTAAAGCCTTATCGAATTATCAGCAATAAATTATCAGCATTAGGTATGCCTGCTCTTTGGAAGTAAACACAAATTTCGCTTGCTGGTGGCGTTTATGTTTATAATGCAGGCACCAATCCAATACGATGTAACCCCTATGAAACTTAAGGATTTACGAGATTTTATCCAGTTATTGGAGCAACAAGGACTACTGAAACGTATCTCACACCCTGTTGATCCCCACTATGAAATGACAGAGATAAGTGACAGAACACTGCGAGCCGGCGGACCTGCATTACTGTTCGAAAACCCGATTGGTTCCCCGTTTCCTGTACTGACTAATTTGTTCGGTACAACAGAGCGTGTCGCACTTGGGATGGGGCGCAGTGAGGTGAGTGAACTACGTGAAGTAGGTAAATTACTGGCTTATCTAAAAGAGCCAGAACCCCCTCGTGGATTTAAAGATGCGATAGATAAGATCCCCGTATTCAAACAAGTGCTAAATATGCCTGCGAAAAGAGTCCGTAAAGCCGCTTGTCAGCAAATTGTCTGGCAAGGTGAGCAAGTTGACTTGGACAAGCTCCCGATCATGAGTTGCTGGCTCGGGGATGTAGCACCCTTAATGACTTGGGGGTTAACGGTCACCAAGGGTCCGAACAAAAAACGCCAAAACCTCGGCATCTATCGGCAGCAGAAATTAAGCAAAAACAAAGTGATCATGCGTTGGCTTGCTCATCGAGGTGGCGCGCTCGATCTTAAAGATTGGATGGACTCCAATCCAGGTAAGCCATTTCCTGTATCGGTCGCTTTTGGTGCCGACCCTGCAACGATATTAGGCGCAGTGACTCCCGTGCCAGACAGCTTATCTGAATATGCGTTTGCTGGATTACTGAGGGGAGAGAGAACGGAAGTTGTAAAATCGATAAGTAATGATTTAGAGGTTCCCTCGAGTGCTGAGTTTGTATTAGAGGGCTATATTGACCCAACGGAGTACGCAGATGAAGGACCTTATGGTGACCATACCGGCTACTTCAATGAGGTAGAAAAACACCATGTGTTTACTATTACTCATATCACAATGCGCGAGAACCCTATCTATCACAGCACCTATACGGGCAGACCACCTGATGAACCGGCAGTATTAGGTGTTGCACTCAATGAGGTGTTTGTACCTATCTTACAAAAGCAGTTTCCAGAAATTGAAGATTTTTATCTGCCGCCGGAAGGCTGTTCTTATCGTATGGCAGTGGTGTCGATTAAGAAGCAATATTCTGGTCATGCGAAACGTATCATGATGGGCGTTTGGTCATTCTTACGCCAGTTCATGTACACCAAGTTTGTCATCATATGCGATGAAACTGTCAACGTTCGCGATTGGCAGCAAGTGGTTAAAGCGATGAATGACAGTGTTCTTCCTCGCAGAGACATGATGCTAGTTGAAAGTACGCCAATAGATTCATTAGATTTTGCCTCACCAGTGGCGGGTCTGGGCTCAAAAATGGGTATTGATGCGACAATTAAGTGGCAGGCTGAAATTGAGATGGGCTCTGACGCTTCTGATAAACAAGTACGCTACTCTAAAGTGGCAATAGATGAACAACAGTTACTTGGTCAGTTGCAAGCGAATCTTCCTGCAATTAAAGATGTGTATTGTACAGAGCAAACCAGTGATTCGAGTATGGTCATTGTCAGCTTAGATAAACATCATGCAGGAGAGGGCATTAAGGCGATAGAAACCGTCTGCGAACAGACTCAAACCGCATTCAATGCCAAATTTATTATCGTGTGTGATCCAGATGTGAACATTCGTGATTGGAATGATGTAATTTGGGCGGTAACCACCAGAATGGACCCAGCAAGAGATAAATTGATGAGTCAAACTGGAACATACTTGGGTTTTGATGCGACCAACAAGATTGACTCAGAGACTTCGCGGGAGTGGGGACACCCGATTAAAAAAGATCCCAAAGTAGTCGCAAAGATAGATAGTATATGGGATGAGTTATCCATCTTATGAGTTATAACATTACTCTAGTACCAGAAAATCAGACCTTTTTAGCACAAGCTAAGCAAACCGTGTTAGATGCAGCGCTCAACAATAATATTGCATTTCCACATCGCTGCCTTGTCGGGGCATGCGCGAGTTGCTTGTGTAAAGTGATCTCTGGTGAAGTCAGTTATCAGTTGGATCCCATGCTAACTGATAAAGAACAACAGCAAGGCTGGATGTTTGCCTGCCTTGCCTATCCTGAATCTGATCTTGAGATCAGCTTTAGTGAAGAATAATAAAAGAGAACAACATGACGGTTAAATGTAAAGTTAAGTCGGTAAAGCCTTTAGCTGCGAATACCTTTCAAATTCTGCTGCACCCAGAGCAACAAGTTGACTTCAAAGCGGGTCAATATTTGTTGGTAAAAATGGGGGAGGAAGATAAACGCCCTTTTTCAATCGCAAGTAGCCCTTGTCGACATCAAGGTGAAATTGAACTGCACATTGGTGCTGCAGAACAAAATGCGTATGCATCGGAAGTTGTGGAAGCAATGAAACACGCTCTAAACAATGACGGCGATATCACAATTGATGCCCCCCATGGCGAGGCTTGGATTCGTGAACAGAGCAACCGACCAATACTATTGATAGCAGGGGGCACGGGTTTTAGCTATGTGCGCTCGATTTTAGATCACTGTTTGAGTCAAAACCTGCAACAGCCAATCTACCTGTATTGGGGAGGGCGTAATGAGGAACAACTCTACGCCAAGGAAGAGTTAGAAGTGATTGCCCATCAGCATGAAGCGGTACAATTTATCCCTGTCATTGAAGAGACTGGTTCAGTATGGACTGGCAAAGTGGGGAATGTACTGCAAGCGGTGAACTCGGATTTTGATTCATTATCAGATTTCGATATCTATATAGCAGGTCGATTTGAAATGGCAGGGGCCGCGAGAGAGCAGTTTACCCAACAAAAGCAGGCTAAAGCGGATCATATGTATGCGGACGCTTACGCGTTTATTTAGCTGAAATAAGTCAGTTGACGAAAAAAAGAGAGCACTTTTGCTCTCTTTTTGTTCTTATTGCTGCAAATTTCAGCGAACAAAAGAAAAATCAAAAAAAACACCAAAAAGTACTTGCGCAAGAATTCAATCTCCCTATAATGCGCATCCACTGACACGGCGGAGCAGATAAGCAAAGCAGTGAACAGTAAAGGAGGTGCAGCGAAAAACATTAAGTTTTTCTAAAGCGAAAAAAGTTTGAAAAAGTGTTTGACACTGACAACCAAATCGCTAGAATGCACGTCCGCTTTGAGAGAAAGCTCACAAAGCAAAACGCTCTTTAACAATATAAACCTATCAATCTGTGTGGGCACTCGTTGATGATAATCAAAAAGAGATACTTCGGTATCCATTTAGATTTCAATGAACTGAGTGACCAAGCAAGTCGAAAGACTTGGCACAGTCAATTCATTATCATTCTGTTGGAATGGTAATAGCTTTAAAATGACTTCTTACTTTCGAGTAAGGACAGTTTTGAAGTCAGTATTCGTTGAGTCTCCCCTATTTATAGGGAATCAAAATCTTAAATTGAAGAGTTTGATCATGGCTCAGATTGAACGCTGGCGGCAGGCCTAACACATGCAAGTCGAGCGGAAACGAGTTATCTGAACCTTCGGGGAACGATAACGGCGTCGAGCGGCGGACGGGTGAGTAATGCCTGGGAATATGCCTTGATGTGGGGGATAACCATTGGAAACGATGGCTAATACCGCATAATGCCTTCGGGCCAAAGAGGGGGATCTTCGGACCTCTCGCGTCAAGATTAGCCCAGGTGGGATTAGCTAGTTGGTGAGGTAATGGCTCACCAAGGCGACGATCCCTAGCTGGTCTGAGAGGATGATCAGCCACACTGGAACTGAGACACGGTCCAGACTCCTACGGGAGGCAGCAGTGGGGAATATTGCACAATGGGCGCAAGCCTGATGCAGCCATGCCGCGTGTGTGAAGAAGGCCTTCGGGTTGTAAAGCACTTTCAGTCGTGAGGAAGGGGTATACGTTAATAGCGTATGTCTTTGACGTTAGCGACAGAAGAAGCACCGGCTAACTCCGTGCCAGCAGCCGCGGTAATACGGAGGGTGCGAGCGTTAATCGGAATTACTGGGCGTAAAGCGCATGCAGGTGGTTCGTTAAGTCAGATGTGAAAGCCCGGGGCTCAACCTCGGAACTGCATTTGAAACTGGCGGACTAGAGTACTGTAGAGGGGGGTAGAATTTCAGGTGTAGCGGTGAAATGCGTAGAGATCTGAAGGAATACCGGTGGCGAAGGCGGCCCCCTGGACAGATACTGACACTCAGATGCGAAAGCGTGGGGAGCAAACAGGATTAGATACCCTGGTAGTCCACGCCGTAAACGATGTCTACTTGGAGGTTGTTCCCTTGAGGAGTGGCTTTCGGAGCTAACGCGTTAAGTAGACCGCCTGGGGAGTACGGTCGCAAGATTAAAACTCAAATGAATTGACGGGGGCCCGCACAAGCGGTGGAGCATGTGGTTTAATTCGATGCAACGCGAAGAACCTTACCTACTCTTGACATCCAGAGAAGCCGGAAGAGATTCTGGTGTGCCTTCGGGAGCTCTGAGACAGGTGCTGCATGGCTGTCGTCAGCTCGTGTTGTGAAATGTTGGGTTAAGTCCCGCAACGAGCGCAACCCTTATCCTTGTTTGCCAGCACGTAATGGTGGGAACTCCAGGGAGACTGCCGGTGATAAACCGGAGGAAGGTGGGGACGACGTCAAGTCATCATGGCCCTTACGAGTAGGGCTACACACGTGCTACAATGGCGCATACAGAGGGCGGCCAACCAGCGATGGTGAGCGAATCCCAAAAAGTGCGTCGTAGTCCGGATTGGAGTCTGCAACTCGACTCCATGAAGTCGGAATCGCTAGTAATCGTAGATCAGAATGCTACGGTGAATACGTTCCCGGGCCTTGTACACACCGCCCGTCACACCATGGGAGTGGGCTGCAAAAGAAGTGGGTAGTTTAACCTTCGGGAGGACGCTCACCACTTTGTGGTTCATGACTGGGGTGAAGTCGTAACAAGGTAGCGCTAGGGGAACCTGGCGCTGGATCACCTCCTTAACGATAAGATTATTGCGATGAGTGTTCACACAGATTGATGGTTTATGTAGTTTAAGAGATGGAACACCCCCCAAGGTGTTCGCCTAAGTGTCCCGTTCGTCTAGAGGCCTAGGACACCGCCCTTTCACGGCGGTAACAGGGGTTCGACTCCCCTACGGGATACCATCTTTAAGTGTTCTTAATCCTTTTAAATGGAAAGTAGAATCTTTAAAAATGGTTTCGAAAGAAACATTGCTCTTTAACAATTTGGAAAGCTGACGAATAACAACAATCCCCTTATCTTTTAGATAAGCGTTGTTATTCAAATAAAAGTTCTCAAATCCTAGTGATTCTTTTTCAATAAAGAATGATTAGGTACCAACACACATTCAAGTGTTCTTGGAAACAACATAACTTCGGTTGTGTTTGTTCACTTTTTGCTTCTGCTTTTTTATAAAAAGCGGAAATAAAGAGTTATTTGAGTCCGGCAAAATCAAAGCTATCTCGCTCATTCAAATAATGAGATAGCGACTTTGGTTGTTTAACGACAGCGCCAAGATTTCTTTTGAAACTCTTTGGGGTTGTATGGTTAAGTGACTAAGCGTACACGGTGGATGCCTTGGCAGTCAGAGGCGATGAAAGACGTAGTAACTTGCGATAAGCCCAGATTAGGTAGTAACAACCTGTGAGTCTGGGATGTCTGAATGGGGAAACCCACTAGCATAAGCTAGTATCATTAACTGAATAAGGTCAATAG